>NZ_CP067992.1:0-202500 GCF_016658865.1 Streptococcus mitis | reverse complement strand
CTAGCCCTAAAGCTATTTCGGAGAGAACCAGCTATCTCCAAGTTCGTTTGGAATTTCTCCGCTACCCACAAGTCATCCAAGCACTTTTCAACGTGCCCTGGTTCGGTCCTCCAGTGCGTCTTACCGCACCTTCAACCTGCTCATGGGTAGGTCACATGGTTTCGGGTCTACGTCATGATACTAAGGCGCCCTATTCAGACTCGGTTTCCCTACGGCTCCGTCTCTTCAACTTAACCTCGCATCATAACGTAACTCGCCGGTTCATTCTACAAAAGGCACGCTCTCACCCATTAACGGGCTCGAACTTGTTGTAGGCACACGGTTTCAGGTTCTATTTCACTCCCCTCCCGGGGTGCTTTTCACCTTTCCCTCACGGTACTGGTTCACTATCGGTCACTAGGGAGTATTTAGGGTTGGGAGATGGTCCTCCCAGATTCCGACGGGATTTCACGTGTCCCGCCGTACTCAGGATACTGCTAGGTACAAAGACTATTTTAAATACGAGGCTATTACTCTCTTTGGCTGATCTTCCCAAATCATTCTTCTATAATCTTTGAGTCCACATTGCAGTCCTACAACCCCGAAGAGTAAACTCTCCGGTTTGCCCTCCTGCCGTTTCGCTCGCCGCTACTAAGGCAATCGCTTTTGCTTTCTCTTCCTGCAGCTACTTAGATGTTTCAGTTCACTGCGTCTTCCTCCTCACATCCTTAACAGATGCGGGTAACAGGTAGTACCTGTTGGGTTCCCCCATTCGGAAATCCCTGGATCATCGCTTACTTACAGCTACCCAAGGCATATCGTCGTTTGTCACGTCCTTCTTCGGCTCCTAGTGCCAAGGCATCCACCGTGCGCCCTTATTAACTTAACCTTATTTTTGACCTTTCAGTCATAAACTCTTTTAATACTACAGCGTTTCGGTTTATTTTCTTGTTACTATTTGATATAGATATTCAATTTTCAATGTGCATTACTTGGTGATCTCTCACCAATGGAGCCTAGCGGGATCGAACCGCTGACCTCCTGCGTGCAAAGCAGGCGCTCTCCCAGCTGAGCTAAGGCCCCACAAGACCTCTCAAGACTAAACAAGACCAATGCGCAGTTCCTTATCCTTAGAAAGGAGGTGATCCAGCCGCACCTTCCGATACGGCTACCTTGTTACGACTTCACCCCAATCATCTATCCCACCTTAGGCGGCTGGCTCCTAAAAGGTTACCTCACCGACTTCGGGTGTTACAAACTCTCGTGGTGTGACGGGCGGTGTGTACAAGGCCCGGGAACGTATTCACCGCGGCGTGCTGATCCGCGATTACTAGCGATTCCGACTTCATGTAGGCGAGTTGCAGCCTACAATCCGAACTGAGACTGGCTTTAAGAGATTAGCTTGCCGTCACCGGCTTGCGACTCGTTGTACCAGCCATTGTAGCACGTGTGTAGCCCAGGTCATAAGGGGCATGATGATTTGACGTCATCCCCACCTTCCTCCGGTTTATTACCGGCAGTCTCGCTAGAGTGCCCAACTGAATGATGGCAACTAACAATAGGGGTTGCGCTCGTTGCGGGACTTAACCCAACATCTCACGACACGAGCTGACGACAACCATGCACCACCTGTCACCTCTGTCCCGAAGGAAAACTCTATCTCTAGAGCGGTCAGAGGGATGTCAAGACCTGGTAAGGTTCTTCGCGTTGCTTCGAATTAAACCACATGCTCCACCGCTTGTGCGGGCCCCCGTCAATTCCTTTGAGTTTCAACCTTGCGGTCGTACTCCCCAGGCGGAGTGCTTAATGCGTTAGCTACGGCACTAAACCCCGGAAAGGGTCTAACACCTAGCACTCATCGTTTACGGCGTGGACTACCAGGGTATCTAATCCTGTTTGCTCCCCACGCTTTCGAGCCTCAGCGTCAGTTACAAGCCAGAGAGCCGCTTTCGCCACCGGTGTTCCTCCATATATCTACGCATTTCACCGCTACACATGGAATTCCACTCTCCCCTCTTGCACTCAAGTTAAACAGTTTCCAAAGCGTACTATGGTTAAGCCACAGCCTTTAACTTCAGACTTATCTAACCGCCTGCGCTCGCTTTACGCCCAATAAATCCGGACAACGCTCGGGACCTACGTATTACCGCGGCTGCTGGCACGTAGTTAGCCGTCCCTTTCTGGTAAGATACCGTCACAGTGTGAACTTTCCACTCTCACACTCGTTCTTCTCTTACAACAGAGCTTTACGATCCGAAAACCTTCTTCACTCACGCGGCGTTGCTCGGTCAGACTTCCGTCCATTGCCGAAGATTCCCTACTGCTGCCTCCCGTAGGAGTCTGGGCCGTGTCTCAGTCCCAGTGTGGCCGATCACCCTCTCAGGTCGGCTATGTATCGTCGCCTTGGTGAGCCGTTACCCCACCAACTAGCTAATACAACGCAGGTCCATCTGGTAGTGATGCAATTGCACCTTTTAAGCAAATGTCATGCAACATCTACTCTTATGCGGTATTAGCTATCGTTTCCAATAGTTATCCCCCGCTACCAGGCAGGTTACCTACGCGTTACTCACCCGTTCGCAACTCATCCAGAGAAGCAAGCTCCTCCTTCAGCGTTCTACTTGCATGTATTAGGCACGCCGCCAGCGTTCGTCCTGAGCCAGGATCAAACTCTCATTAAAAGTTTGAGTTCTCACTCATTTCTGTCACTGACAGATTTATTGTTTTTTTCATTGTTCAGTACTACAACCTTAGTTGTAGTGCCCTGCACATTGGTTCGTCTTGTTCAGTTTTCAAAGGTCTTTGTCACTCGCTTCTCTCAAGTGACAACTATATTAGTATATCACAGCCGCTTTCGCTTGTCAACACTTTTTTGAAACTTTTTTAAAAATTTTTCATCAAGTGCCTCAACCACAACATACCATAGTCCGTACGGGATTCGAACCCGTGTTACCGCCGTGAAAAGGCGGTGTCTTAACCCCTTGACCAACGGACCTGAGTTATTTTCAACTCTTACTATTATACAGACTTTTCTAACTTTGTCAACTACTTTTTCTGTTTTTTTCAAATTAAGTAAAAAGAGTCAGAATTATACTGACTCTTCTATTGATTATTAAACTCAGAAGCACGTTCTTCTCCCCACCAATAGGGGATTAGTTCTGCGACTTTCACTGTTTTTCTTCTATTGTAGTTCATCATGAATTCTGCATCCTTATTTTCAGCGTTCAACTCTAAGAGGAACTCTCTGCAAGCGCCACAAGGCATACCCGAACTTCCACCATAAGGTGGTTTGTCTCGAAAAGCTAAGACTTTTTTAACTTTAGTTTGTCCCGAGAATTGGTACATATTGAAGAGTGCTGCCCGCTCTGCGCAGAGATGGAAAACGCCACAGGTTCCCTCCATACAGAATCCTGTAAATATTTGTCCATCTTCTGCTTCTACTGCGGCAACGACATGATTTGAATAAACAAAATCAGATACTTCATGTGGATTATACAATTTCTGTGCTTCTTCGTACATCTTTACCCAGATGCCCATTATTGTACCCTTCTTATTTAGAGATTTCCTTTAACATATTTTCGATATGCTGGATTGATTTTTCACGTCCTAACAAGAAGATCGTATCTGGCAATTCTGGTCCATGCATTTCACCTGAAACAGCAATACGAATTGGCATGAAGAGATTTTTTCCTTTGATACCTGTTTCTTTTTGAACTGCTTTAATTTGTGGGAAGATATTCTCTGTCACAAATTCATCATCTGTCATCGCTTCGAGTTTTGCTTTGAAGACTTCAAGAACTGTTGGGACTGTTTCACCAGCCATGACTTCGCGCTCTGCTTCTGTCAATTCTGGGAAATCTGAGAAGAAGAGATCTGTCAATGGGATAATCTCATCTACCGACTTCATTTGTGGTTTATAGAGCTCAACTAGTTTTTCAGCCTTGTCAGTCAATCGACCTGCTTCTTCTAGGAATGGTTTTGCCATTTCAAAGATAGTTTCTAGGTCTGCATTCTTGATATAATCATTGCTCATCCAGTCGAGTTTCTTCTGGTCGAAGGCTGCTGGAGACTTGCTGAGGCGGTTTTCATCGAAAAGTTTAATGAGTTCTTCACGAGAGAAGATTTCATCTTCGCCACCTGGGTTCCAACCAAGAAGAGCAATAAAGTTAAAGACTGCTTCTGGTAAATAACCTTTTTTACGATAGTCTTCGATAAACTGAAGGGTGTTGGTATCACGTTTAGACAACTTTTTCCCAGTTTCAGAGTTGATGATCAAGGTCATGTGACCGAATTCCGGAGCTTCCCAACCAAGCGCTTCATAGACCATAAGCTGTTTTGGTGTATTAGCAATGTGGTCATCTCCACGGATAACGTGAGAGATTTGCATATCGTGGTCATCGATAACAACGGCAAAGTTGTAAGTTGGGTAACCGTCTTTCTTTTGGATGACCCAGTCGCCACCAATATTGCCACCTTCAAATTCGATATCGCCTTTGACTATATCATGCCATTTGTAGATACCAGACTCATTAACCGCCAAGCGAACTGTTGGGATGATACCAGCTGTTTCACGTTCTGCGATGTAAGCTGCTTTTTCTTCTTCACTCATACCAAGGTATTCGTTGATGTAGCGTGGTGTTTCACCAGCTGCTTCTTGGCGTTCGCGTTCAGCTGCCAATTCTTCTTCTGTGACGTAAGATTTGTAGGCCTTTCCTTCAGCTAGCAATTGGTCGATGTATTTTTGATACAAGTCCAAACGTTCAGACTGGCGGTAGTTTTCATGTGTTTCTGGGCTTTCATCCCAATCCATTCCTAACCAACGAAGGTTTTCAAGCTGTGAACGTTCACCATCTTCGACATGGCGTTTACGGTCAGTATCTTCGATACGAATGATAAATGTTCCACCATGATGGCGTGCATACAAGTAGTTAAACAATGCTGTACGGGCATTCCCGATGTGTAGTAGTCCTGTTGGACTTGGTGCGTAACGTACGCGGATATCTTTTGACATAGTTTCTCCTATAAAGTCTCTAGGCATCTGCCTTTTTGCTCTCTATATTATATCACAAGTCTTGGCTGAGTCCAATTTCTATGAATAAAGAGAGTAAAAGAGTGGGCAAACCACTCTTTTCTTCTATCTATAGACGTGCGTTAAGTTCTTTGCTCAATTCTTCAAATCCTGGTTTTCCAAGAAGGGCAAACATGTTACGTTTATAAGCTTCAACACCTGGTTGGTCGAATGGGTTGATAGCATTCAAGTAACCAGAAAGGGCGATAGCCAATTCGAAGAAGTAGATTGTATAACCAAGAGTGAAAGCGTCTTGCTCAGGAAGAGTCACGTACATGTTTGGTACATCACCATCTGTGTGGGCAAGAAGAACACCGTCAGTCGCTTTTTTGTTTACAAAGTCAACGTCTTTTCCTTGAAGGTAACCAAGTCCGTCAAGGTCTTCTTCCAAAGTAGGAATAATCACGTTTTTACGAGGTTTGTCAACACGAACAACTGTTTCAAACATGATACGAGTTCCTTCTTGGATAAATTGACCAAGTGAGTGCAAGTCAGTTGAGAAGTTGGCTGAAGTTGGGTAGATACCTTTTTGGTCTTTCCCTTCTGATTCACCAGCCAATTGTTTCCACCATTCTGAGAAGTATTGAAGTGATGGCTCATAGTTTACCAAGATTTCAGTTGCATAGCCTTTACGGTAAAGGATGTTACGAACGGCTGCGTATTGGTAAGCTTCGTTTTCAGAGATTTTATCTGAAGTGTAGTCTTTGCGAGCTGCATTCGCACCTTCCATAAGGGCTTTGATATCAGCTCCTGATGCTGCGATTGGAAGCAAACCAACGGCTGTCAATACTGAGAAGCGTCCACCGATATCATCTGGAACAACAAATGTTTCCCAACCGTTAGCGTCTGCTTCAACCTTAACAGCACCTTTTTGGCGGTCAGTTGTTGCATAGATACGTTTGTTAGCTTCTTCTTGACCGTATTTCTTAACCAAAAGTTCTTTGAAGACACGGAAAGCAATCGCTGGTTCAGTTGTTGTACCTGATTTAGAAATCACGTTTACTGAGAAGTCTTTGTCTGCAACATACTCTACCAAGTCAGCAAGGTAAGTAGATGAGATTGAGTTTCCTGCGTAAAGGATTTGTGGAGCTTTGCGTTCTTCTTTTGTTTGCAAGTTTGCAAAGTGGTGGTTCAAGAAGTCGATTGCTGCTTTGGCACCAAGGTAAGATCCACCGATACCGATCACAACCAAAACATCGCTGTCTGATTTGATTTGCTCAGCAGCTTTCAAGATGCGGTCAAATTCTTCGCGGTCGTAGTTTTCAGGAAGGTCCAACCATCCCAAAAAGTCGCTACCAGCACCAGTTCCTTTACGGATCAATTCATCTGCTGCTGTTACTTGTGATTGCATGTATTCCACTTCATGTGGTGCAACAAATTTGTCTAAAACTTTTGAATAATCAAATTTAATATGTGACATGTTATTCCTCCAATATTTCTTCTTTTCTATCATAACGCTTACCTTCGTTTTTTTCAAGTTTTTTTGTCGAATTTCTCCAATTTTTATCAGAATTCAAACGTTTGCGTAAAAATGCCACATTCCAAAAATTTTGAAAAAATAAAATAAAGAACGACCAGATGTCCCAGTCGTCACAGTTCATTCAATAAATACTCAAATAGTTCTAAATTGCCATCTTCCTCATTAACCAGAAACTCTGGATGCCACTGCAAACCGATAATACGGTGTTCGTCGATAGACTCAATCGCTTCGATGGTTTGGTCTCTTGGATCAATGGCAGTCACACGGAAATTAGGTGCCAAATCTTTAATACTTTGACGATGAACGGAATTAACCTGACTTTCTTTTCCAAATAGCTTGGCCACCACACTTCCTTCTACTGTCTCAATAGAATGAGATGTTCCGAAAGGCAGTCCTTGCCAGTGACCTTCGATTTCTTGATTGAGGGTTCCACCAAAGGCAACATTGACAAGTTGAACACCACGACAGATTGCCATAATTGGTTTGTTCTGACGGAGAGCTTCCTTCAAGAGTGCCAATTCAAATTCGTCACGGACCAGATTGTAATCATCGCTCTCGATGGTCTTTTTCTCTCCATAAAACTGAGGATGAACATTTTGGCCTCCTGTCAAAATGAGTTTATCAATCATTTCCACATAATCACGTACAACTGACTCATCACCAACAGGAATGACTAAAGGGAGACCACCGACTTGACGAATGCTCTCTGCGAATCTACAAGATACAGATGAGTGAATGTTTTTACCTTCTGCGTCTACGGGACATAGATTTGCAGCAACTCCTACAACCGTTCTAGCCATGATGCCTCTCCTTTCGAATATTAACGATAGTCCTATCATATCACTCAAAATGCCTTTCGTCTAATATGTTTTTTTAAAGGCCGTGATAAATATTTTTTATGGACAAGAAAAAGCTGCCCACATAGGACAACTTCTTTCTTATTCGAAAACAAATTGATTGTGATAGAGTTCTGAGTAAAATCCACCTAACTTCAAGAGTTCATGGTGATTACCACGTTCAATGACTTCTCCATCTTTGAGGACAATAATCTGGTCTGCATTGAGGATGGTTTTCAAGCGATGAGCAATGACAAAACTGGTTCTACCTGCTACAACCGCCTCCATGGCATGCTGAATCTTGCTTTCTGTCACCGTATCTACGTTTGAAGTGGCTTCATCGAGAATGAGAACTTCTGGATCTGTCATCAAGGTTCGAGCGATAGAAATCAATTGCTTCTGTCCTGTTGAGAAGATGCTCTGGTCATCATCGATAAGAGTATCATACTTATCAGGCAAGCTTTCGATATAGTCGTGAATATGGGTTGCTTTTGCTGCTGCCTCAACCATTTCCTGACTGGCATCTGGCACACCAAAACGGATATTGTCTCGAATGGTTCCGCTAAATAAGACCGAATCTTGCAAGACAATCCCCACCTTACTTCTGAGACTATCCAAGTCATATTCACGGATGTCTTTGCCGTCAAAATAAATACCGCCAGCATCAACATCATAAAATCGATTGATAAGGTTCATAATAGTCGTTTTCCCTGACCCAGTCGGACCAACAACCGCTGTCATCTGGCCTTTCGGAGCGGAAATGCTAACATCTTTCAAAATAGGTTTATCAGGCAAGTATGAAAAATCAATATGACTAATTTCAACACCTTCTTGCAACTTAGTGAAGATTGGAGCCTTTTCAGGTCGGATTTCTTCCTCAGCATCAAACATTTCCTGAATTCGTTCAGCACCTGTAAAGGCCAACTGAAGGCTTCCCCAACTAGCTGCAACTTGAATAATAGGCTGGTAGTACTGCTGTGAAAATTGGGCGAACATAACAATCAAACCTAGGGCTGTACTTGTTTCAATAGTCTTATCATTTAAAAGTACAGCTGAACCCGCAAAGATGACGATGGCTGTATTAACCAGACTCATCCCATTCATAACAGGGAAAAGAATTCCAGAGAACATTCTTCCTTTAAAGGTTGCCTTGCGCACGCGCTCATTTTGTTTAAGAAATCCTGCCATCATATCCTCTTGAATTCCTTGGACAATGACGGCTTTTTGTCCTGAAATACTCTCATCCATATAGGCGTTGAGCTTCCCTACCTCTTTTTGCTGGAGGTTGGTGTATTTGCGTGCCATTTTCACGATGAAAATCAGCATAAGAAAGGCCACTGGTGTGCTGGCAATGGTGATGAGGGCCAGCGTCACATTTCTCGAAAACATGACAAGAATCAGACCAATGTATAGAACAATATTGCTCATGACCTGAATCAAGCTTTCGTTAAAGGCTTGGAGGATATTATCCAAATCACTGGTAAAACGAGACAGGATATCTCCATCTTGTCGGCGGTCAAAGAAAGAAACCGTCAACCGAGCAAGCTTGCCAAAGAGGCCTTTGCGCATCTCGTTGGTCGATTCTGCAATCACGCGCGTCATAAGACACATGTATATGACACTGGAGATAAATAGAACCAAAACTAGCAGACCAAGATTGACCATGATTCCTGATAGGCTTTGCCAAACAAGTTCTGGATTGCCATTTTGATAAGCTTGAACTAAATTGGCTAGTTGCGTTACCGCTTGTCCAGAAAAGACCGGAAAGAGGGCTTGGGCAAGAGTCGCTAGAACAATCATCAGAACGACAACTACAAATGATAGTTTATAGACTTTAAAATAATTCCAAAAAAATTGAACTGTCTTCATCTTACTCCTCCTTTCCTTTCTGTGTTTCGTAGATTTCACGGTAAACGGCATTGTTGGCAACCAAGTCTGCATGTGTCCCTTGACCAATCAATCGACCTTGAGCCAGAACCAAAATTTTATCTGCATGGACAACCGAGCTAATCTTTTGCGCGATGATAATGGTTGTTGTGCCTTTTAAGTCCTTATTCAAGGCTTCCTGAACCAAACGCTCTGACTTGGCATCCAAGGCTGAGGTCGAATCATCAAAAATCAGAATACGTGGATTGCTGACAATCCCACGCGCAATCGACATCCGTTGTTTTTGCCCACCAGAGAAGTTGGTCCCTCGTTCCTCAACTGGACTTTCAAAGGTTTTCTCCATACGATGAATGAATTCACTAGCCTGGGCAATATTGGCTGCGCGCTCCATTTCAAATAGAGTGGCATCTCCCTTGCCCTGTCTCAAGTTATCAGCAATCGTTCCACTAAAGAGAATGGCACGTTGGAGAACGATAGAAACTGTTTTACGCAGGGTTCCTTCACTCACTTCTCGAATATCCTTGCCTCCAATTTTGATAGCTCCCTCCTGTGGGTCAAAGAGACGTGGAATCAGTTGAGCCAAGGTTGACTTCCCTGCACCAGTCGCTCCAACTACACCAATCATTTGACCAGGCTCGATGGTAAAGCTCACATCTTTCAGCATTGGTTCCTTATCCATTGGATAGGTAAATGTTACATTTTCAAAGCTAAGACTTCCAACCAACTCTTCATCTGGGACATCCTTGAAGGTCATAGCTGGCTCTGCGTCAAGAATTTCTCGAATACGACGCATGGAAATCATGGCACGGCTGACAGAATTTCCCAAAAATCCAACCATAACAATGGTAAAGATAATCTGGCTCAGGTAATTGACAAAGGAAGCAATGGAGCCAACAACTGACGGATCCGACTGAACCATCCCAGCAACCAGCCAAATAGAGAGGAAAACCGCCCCGTAGCCGACTAACATCATAAAGGGTTCCACCACTGAAAAGGCATAGCCAATGTAAAGATTTTGATCGAGAAGCTCGTCTGAAACCTCCGTAAACTTAGCAAACTGCTCTTTTTCTTGGACAAAGGACTTGACCACGCGAACGCCACGCAGATTTTCCTTGGCAATGGCATTGATGCGCTCAAGAAGGGTTTGAAACTTGGCAAAACGAGGCCCCATCATACCCATCATGACAGCAGTCAAACCAAAAATCAAGACTACCATGAGAACAATCACCCACCACAGAGAGGGCAAAGTTTGAACCGCAAGGATAAACGAACCGATGAACAAGAGGGGGAGTCTGAAAAGAATTTGGAAGGTCATCATGACCACGTTCTGAATCTGATTGATATCATTTGTCATACGAACGACTAGATTTCCCGCATTAAACTGTTCAATATTTGCATAAGAAAAGGTTTGGATTTTACGGAAGGCATCCTCTCGAAGGTCGGATGAAACTCCTTGAGCAATATAGGCTGCAAGGACAACATTGAGCCCACCAGCAACTAGACCGACCAAGGCCACACCAATCAACCAAACCCCGATACTATAAATGGCTTCATATTTCCCAGCAAGGAGGGCGTCTAACACTTCCTGCAGATAACGCGGTTGCAGAAGTGAACTAGCAACCATCAAGCCTGTCATCAGAAGCGAGGCCAGTGCCTGCCACTTGTAGGTTTTGATTTTCTGAATCAGCATATTTTCTCCTTAAAAAATAGACAAAAGGGAGCGACAATGCGTCAGCTCCTTTTCATTCTGTTTGTGTGATGTTATTCTAGCAAAAAAGTGAGAACTTGTCAAAGAAGTCTCCTTGATATAAATTAGTGCGCTTTCATCTATAGTAATGCATGATAAAGGTTTTTATGGTAAAATAGTAAAAAGAAGGTTATAAAGGAGGGGAATATGGAAAAACAAACCATCGCCGTCTTGGGGCCTGGTTCTTGGGGAACTGCCCTTTCACAAGTCTTAAATGACAATGGACACGAGGTACGTATTTGGGGAAATCTTCCCGAACAAATCAATGAAATTAATACCAATCATACTAACAAACACTACTTTAAAGATGTCGTTCTAGATGAAAATATCATTGCCTACACCGACTTATCAGAGGCACTGAAAGATGTAGATGCGATTTTGTTTGTTGTCCCAACAAAAGTGACACGACTTGTTGCCAAACAAGTTGCAAAAACCTTAGACCATAAGGCTATCATCATGCACGCATCAAAGGGATTAGAACCTGATAGCCATAAACGATTATCAACCATTCTTGAAGAAGAAATTCCTGAACATCTCCGCAGTGATATTGTCGTTGTCTCAGGGCCTAGTCATGCGGAAGAGACCATTGTGCGTGACCTGACTTTAATCACTGCTGCTTCTAAAGACTTACAAACAGCTCAATACGTTCAGGAACTCTTTAGCAATCACTACTTCCGACTTTATACCAATACGGATGTTATTGGAGTCGAAACTGCCGGTGCTCTCAAAAATATTATCGCTGTCGGTGCAGGAGCTTTACATGGTTTGGGATTTGGTGACAATGCCAAGGCAGCCATCATCGCTCGAGGCTTGGCAGAAATTACCCGCCTAGGGGTAGCACTTGGTGCTAGTCCATTGACCTATAGTGGCTTATCAGGTGTGGGAGATTTGATCGTAACTGGAACCTCCATCCACTCTCGTAACTGGAGAGCTGGCGATGCCCTTGGTCGTGGAGAATCTCTAGCTGATATCGAAGCCAATATGGGCATGGTAATCGAAGGAATTTCAACGACTCGAGCAGCCTATGAACTAGCGCAAGAACTTGGAGTCTATATGCCCATTACAAAGGCCATTTACCAAGTTATCTACCACGGAACCAATATCAAAGATGCCATTTATGACATCATGAACAATGAATTTAAAGCAGAAAATGAGTGGTCTTAACCCTCTAGAGAAAGGATTCTTATGACATCAAAAGTTAGAAAGGCAGTCATCCCTGCCGCTGGACTCGGAACTCGATTTTTACCAGCAACCAAGGCCCTTGCCAAAGAAATGTTGCCAATTGTAGATAAACCAACTATCCAGTTTATCGTAGAAGAAGCTCTTAAATCAGGCATCGAAGATATCCTCGTTGTCACTGGTAAATCAAAACGTTCTATTGAGGATCACTTTGACTCAAACTTTGAGCTTGAATACAACCTCAAAGAAAAAGGAAAACATGACTTACTGAAATTAGTTGATGAAACTACTGGAATTCGCCTCCATTTTATTCGTCAAAGTCATCCTCGTGGCCTCGGAGACGCTGTCTTACAAGCTAAAGCATTTGTCGGGAATGAACCCTTCGTTGTCATGCTTGGTGACGACCTAATGGATATCACAGATGACCACGCTGTTCCCTTGACAAAACAATTGATGAACGATTACGAGACAACTCACGCATCAACAATCGCTGTTATGCCTGTTCCTCATGAAGAAGTTTCAGCATATGGAGTTATCGCGCCTCAAGGCGAAGGAATCAATGGTCTCTACAGTGTCGAAACTTTTGTTGAAAAACCAGCTCCAGAAGATGCTCCAAGTGATTTGGCAATCATCGGACGCTATCTTCTGACACCGGAAATTTTTGATATCTTAGAAAATCAAGCTCCCGGTGCTGGGAATGAAATCCAACTTACCGACGCTATTGATACGCTTAATAAAACACAACGTGTTTTTGCCCGTGAATTTACAGGAGCTCGTTACGACGTTG
Source organism: Streptococcus mitis (assembly GCF_016658865.1). Classification (NCBI taxonomy): domain Bacteria; kingdom Bacillati; phylum Bacillota; class Bacilli; order Lactobacillales; family Streptococcaceae; genus Streptococcus; species Streptococcus mitis. The sequence continues at coordinate 189,537 of NZ_CP067992.1, read as the reverse complement.
GGGATAAGTTTGGCTTTATGAAAACATCTATTGACTACGCCCTCAAGCACCCACAAGTCAAGGATGATTTGAAAGAATACCTCATCCAACTTGGAAAAGAATTGGCTGAGAAGGAATAAAATAAAAAAGATAAGGTTCAAAAATGTACTGACCCCAAAAAGTTAGACAATTAATTTAAGCAAAGGATTTAGTTCTATATTGTACAGGGCTAAGTCCTTTTAGTTTTACCTTAATTCGTTTGTTGTTGTAGTAATCAATATAGTCTACAATAGCTTGTTCCAAGTGTTCAAGTGACTGAAACGTATTCTCATAACCATAAAACATTTCAGACTTAAGAATGCCAAAGAAAGATTCCATCATACCGTTATCTGGGCTATTTCCCTTACGTGACATAGATGGTTGGATTCCCTTATTCTTTAAAAAATGATGATAGAAATCGTGTTGGTATTGCCATCCTTGGTCACTATGGAGAATTGTATTCTCGTAATGGTTCTCTGTAAAGGCTTGTTCTAGCATAGCTTTCATTTGTACTAAGTTCGGCGAAGTAGAAAGATTGTAGGAGATAATTTCGCTGTTAAAGCCATCTAAAACTGGTGATAAATAAAGCTTTTGGCTGCTTGCTGGAATGGCAAATTCTGTCACATCCGTATAACACTTTTCCATTGGTTTGGTTGCTTCAAATTGACGTTGAATAAGATTATCTGCTTTCTTGCCAACCTCTCCTTGGTATGAAGAATACTTCCTTTTACGGCGAATTCGAGCCGTTAAACCAAGTACTTTCATCAGACGCTGCACCTTCTTATGGTTCACTACGAAGCCACGATTTCGTAATTCTAGAGTCATGCGACGATAGCCGTAATTTCCTTTATGCTCAGTATAAATTGACTGAATTTCAGCTTTAATATCATAATCTTTATCGCTTTGATCCAGCTGTTTTAAGTGGTAATAATAAGTTGAACGGGCAAGCTTAATAATCTTTAGAAGGATATCTAAAGAAAACTCTGTTACCAGTCCTTGAACAATTTCCGTTTTTCTTCTTGCTCCTTTTCGTCCCTCAATCGGAGTTCTCTCAACTTTTTTAGAATGGCATTCTCCGCTCTCAAGTACTCATTCTCTGCTTGAAGACGTTCTAATTCTGTCATATCTTCAAATCTCTTCTTTGGCTTACGTCCCATTTTAGGTGGTCTCCCTCTTGTTTTCTCAACAATAGTATACCCGTTTTTCTTATATTGTGCCAGCCAATTCGAAAGTAATCCACTACTTAGAAGAGCATAATCCAGAGACGCCCTAATTTGTGAATGCCCCTCAAGAAGAACTTTATCAATGATCTCTTGTTTTAGTTCAGGAGAATAGTAACAATTCTTTCCTTTTTTGACGAACTCTATTCCGTAACGATCAATCAATTTAATCATGTACCTAAGATTAGAATTGTTTATCCCAAATTTATTTGAAAGCTTCTCTAAGCTATATCCTTGTTTTCTAAGTTCATAGATCTGAACTTTATCATCATAACTCAATTTCATAATAAAACACCCCAAAAGTTAGATTTTTACTGTCTAACTTTTGGGGTGCAGTACAAAAATGCCTTATCTTTTTTCATTACATAAATTTTCTTTCAACTTCGTCACATTCCCATTCCCTTGTAGAAAAGCAAGACTGCTAGTCCTACGAACAAGACTATCGCTCCTAACCTCTGGCTGGTACGATACATCCGTCTTTCGCCTCTAACTGGAAATATAACTGCTAGAAATGCTCCACCAACTGCACCTCCGATATGGCCAGCTAGGCTGATTCCTGGAATCAGAACACTTCCAATAATGTTAATCACAAAAAGTGTCAGATAAGATTGCCCTAGCTGTTGGATATAAGGATTACGCGTAGCATAACGAAGAATGATAATCGCGGCAAATAGTCCGTAAAGAGAGGTGGATGCTCCTGCTGCTAAGGATTTGGGACTAAATACAAAAACAAAGAGATTGCCCATCATTCCTGATAAAAGATAGAGAAAGAAAAACTGCTTAGAACCGAAAATCTCCTCTACCTGCCTTCCAAGATAATAAAGCGAAAGCATATTGACAATGAAATGCTCCCACCCAATATGTACAAAAATAGCCGAAAAGAGACGCCAAATCTGCTCTGGAAAGAGGCGAATGGCAGGACCATACATTGCCCCAAATCGAAATAGGGTATCTGCCCTGTAAAAGTTTCCTCCTGTGGTCACTAACATTAGTAGAAATACCAAGGCCGTCACTAAGAGGAAGAAACTCGTCACAGGGTAACGTCTATCAACGATTTCCTTCATCAATTAATACCTCCTGAACAGGGATATCATGCTTTTCAGGAATAAAGTCCTTAATTTGACAAGGATAAACCGTACTCAAAGTATGACCAGTAAAATGTTTCAGATAGCGGTCATAATAACCTCCACCATAGCCAATCCGATAGCCCTCTCTCGTAAAAGCCAGCCCTGGAACATGAATCAAATCAATCTGAGAGGCATCCACCACTTCCAAATCTCCCTGTGGTTCCAGTAAGCCAAAGGAAGTTTTGACCAACTGCTGCGGATTATAGACTACAAAGTCCATGCGCCCCTTGGGATAGGTTTTGGGTATTAGAACCTTCTTGCCATCCTTCAGCGCCTGCTCAATCAATCCCTGAGTTTGAAACTCATGCGGAAAAGAGAGATAGGTTGCGATTGTATTTGCTTCTTGGTAGAAGGGGTGTTGTAAAAGTCCTTCTGTTAAAGCTTGGTCTATAGCCTGTTTTTGCTCTCTAGGTATAGCCTTCATTTCCTGCAAGACTTGCTTGCGTAGTTCTGCTTTCATAGACAAATCCTCTACTCTGCTGCCTTCTTTTTCAGGAAACTAGAGACCGCATCCACCCCAATTGCTAGAGCTTCTTCCTTAGGACTCATCTGAGGGTGATGAAGGGCGTAGGAACTATCAATACCAAGCCAAAACATAACGCCATCAACCTTTGAAAGCAAATAACCAAAGTCCTCACCTGTCATAGCAGGCTCGATATCAATCAACTCGATTCCGTCTTTTTCTTCAAAGAAGTTCATCAGTTCACGCGCCAAGTCGGGATCGTTCTCGACAGGCAGGTATCCACCTTGTTTGAGTTCGACTTCGACTTCCATATCAAAGGCAGCTGCAACTCCTTCTGCAACTGTTTTGACCCTCTTTTGCACCAAGAGGCTCATGTCCTGTGTCAAGGCACGAATGGTTCCATGCAAAAAGGCTGTATCTGTGATGACATTGTTGGTTGTTCCAGCTTGGAAAAGACCAAAGGTCACCACTGCTCCCTCGATTGGGTTAACATTACGGCTGACAACTGACTGCACTTGGGTCACAAAGTAACTAGCCGCTACCAAGGCGTCATTGGCTTCATGAGGAAAGGCTGCGTGTCCTCCTTTGCCTTTGAAACGAATCTTCACCTCACAAGTTCCTGCAAAGAGAGTGTGTGTATTGGTCGCAATCTGGCCGACTTTCAAATCTGGTCGAACATGGAGACCATAAAATTGGTCTGGCAACCAGTCTCCAAAAGCGCCATCCTCATACATGAGCATGCCACCAGCTTCATTCTCCTCAGCTGGCTGAAATAGGAAGAGCAGATTGTTCTTTGGTTGCTCCTCCAGTGCACGCTCAAGACAACCCAAAGCAATAGTCATGTGGAAATCATGGCCACAAGCGTGCATACGACCTTGGTGCTGAGAAGCGAAAGGAAGTTCTGTTTGTTCAACGATAGGCAGGCCATCAATGTCTGTTCGCCAACCAATGGTACGCTCTGGCTGACTTCCCTGCAAGTAAACCAAAATACCTGTCCGCCAAGTTCGAACTTGGGCAAAATCCTTGCCCGCAGTCAATTTCTCAATCACATCCAGCAGATAAGCCTGAGTCTTGAACTCCTCCAAGCCAATCTCTGGAATCTGGTGCAAATCTCGTCTAGTCTGAATCAAATCTAACATCTATCTATCCTCCGATATAGCAGAAAGAGGCTGGAAGAAGGGTTCCGCCTCTTTATTACTTTTACAATTATAAGGTACGAAGTGCATCCTCTAGCGCTGTTTTTTGTTGGGTTTGAGCATCAATCTCTTTGATGATACGAGCCGGAACGCCTGCTACTACTACGTTTTCTGGGACATCTTGGGTAACAATAGCTCCTGCTGCAACAACTGAACCACTACCGATTTGGACTCCTTCGATAACTACTGCATTGGCACCGATGAGAACATTGTCTCCAACACGGACTGGTTCTGCGCTAGCTGGCTCAATCACACCTGCAAGAACCGCACCTGCACCAACGTGACTGTTTTTCCCAACGATGGCACGCCCACCAAGGATAGCACCCATATCAATCATAGTTCCTGCACCAATTTCAGCACCGATATTGATAACAGCTCCCATCATGATAACAGCATTGTCACCAATTTCAACCTGGTCACGGATAATCGCACCTGGCTCAATACGAGCGTTGATAGCACGTTTGTCTAGCAAGGGAACTGCAGAATTACGAGCATCTTGCTCAACAACATAGTCTTGATTTTCTACCAAGCCATCGAGAAGAGGAGCTACGTCCTTCCAGTCTCCAAATAGGACATTCCCTAGTTTAACAACAGAGCTTGGTACAGCAGTTGCGAGTTGTCCCTCAAAGGTTACTTTTACACTGGTTTTCTTTTCAGCATTGGCGATAAATTGGATAATTTCTTGTGCGTTCATTTTTGTAGCAGTCATAGGCGCCTCCTAGTTCATTTTAATGATACCTATTCTACCAAAAAAGGCCTCAAATTTGAAGCCTTTTTGTTTGTTTTTGGGTATGATTTTTAGGGATGTGAGATAAAAGGTGCTGTCGGTAAAAGTAAGCCCCTACCGATACAACCTAAAAACACTCTTCACAACTATCTCCCCGTGTTTTATTGACTATTCTAGTATAGCAGACTTTTAGAATTAAGAAAAGACTTTTTATTTACTTTCTTTCGCTTCTTCTACCGATAGGAAAATCATGGGCAAAATAATAAGGGCCATAGCTAGAAGAAGGGACCAATCCACTACCAATCCTAAAAATAAAACACTCAAAAGGGCAGAAGAGAGAGGTTCACTGGCACTAATAACGGAAACCACCAAGGGAGAAACCAAGGACACCGCCTTCATGGAAATGAAAAAGGCAAAAGCCGTCCCAAAGAAAGCGATAATGAGACAAATCAAGATACTCCAAATATCAAGAGTAAAGGAAAGCTGATAAACTGGTGAGAGAACATTGCTAAATAAACCTGCTAAAATCATACCCCACCCAACCGTGGGTACAAAACCATAGCGCTTCGCAAAAGGTTGAGGCAAGATAACATTAAACATGACCCCCATGGCACTCAGCAAACCCGTCACAAGTGCTAGCGGTGTCATGGATAATTGAGAGAGATCTCCCTTTGTCGCCATCAGGCAAACACCCAACATGGCAACCAAAACATAAAAAATAGCGCTTTTTGACGCTCGTTTTTGATAAACCAAGCGATTGTAAAAGAGGATAAAGACAGGGCTGATAAACTGTAAAATAGTTGCTGTCGCAGCATTTGAGTATTCTACACAGAGATAGAAAAAATACTGGACTGAGAAAATTCCCAAAATAGCATAGGCTAAAAAGGGCAGGTAATTTTTCTTGTCTCGCCAAATATTTAGCACTTGCGATTTTAACTGCATCGCAGACCAAATGAGCACAATACTCCCTGCCAATGTCAAACGCATAGAGGTAATCCAGCCAGAGGACACCTGGTAATGAGTAAAGAAATATTCTCCTAAAATTCCACAGATCCCCCAGATTAAGCCTGATAGAAGCGAATAAATGGTTCCTTTAACAATCTTTTTCTGATACTGATTCATACCTTTATTGTAACACGAAAGGAAAAAAGAAAAAAGTCCCATAAGATCTATAATGAAAAGTTAGCAAACAACTCATTAGAAAGAATCATATGGAACAACTACACTTTATCACAAAACTACTTGATATTAAAGATCCTAATATCCAAATTATGGATGCTATCAATAAGGGTAACTTCTCAAAGTAACTTCCACTTTTACTAGCGGTGGAACTTAGTTTGGGAATTTAGCTGTTGTTAATAGGGATACCCACAAGGAAATCATCTCTAAACTGGAATACGATGCCCCATCTTGTCCTCATTGTGGGAAGTCAAATGAAGAAATATGACTTTCAAAAACTGTCTAAGATTCCTTACCTTGAAACGACTGGTATGCCTACTAGAATTCTGCTTAGCAAGCGTCGATTCAAGTGCTACCACTGTTCAAAAACGATGGTGGCTGAGACTTCTATCGTCAAGAGGAATCACCAAATCCCTCGTATCATCAACCAAAAGATTACTCAAAAGCTGATTGAAAAGACTTCTATGATCGATATTTCACATCAGCTAGCCATTTCAACTTCAACTGTCATTCGCAAGCTCAATGACTTTCACTTTGAGTGTAACTTTAGCCATTTGCCTGAAATTATGCCCTTGGACGTTAAAACAGTCAGGTTAGTGACTGTTTCAATCGGTAGATGAAGATGAGGTGCATTGCGCAAGATTTTGATAATCTCAGTATCATAGCTGTTCTTGAGGGTAGAACACAAACTGTCATCCGAAATAAATTTCTTCGCTACCATAGAGCTGTTCGCTGTCAGGTAAAAATCATTACTATGGATCTGTTTAGTCCTTACTATGACTTAGCTAGACAACTTTTTCCCTGTGCTAAAATCATTCTTGATCGCTTTCACATTGTCCAACATCTCAGCCGTGCTATGAGTCGTGTCCGTGTTCAAATCATGAATCAATTCAATCGAAAATCCCATGAATACAAGGCCATCAAACGCTACTGGAAACTCTTCCAGCAGGATAGTCGAAAACTCAGTGATAAGCGATTTTATCGCCCTACTTTTCGCATGCACTTGACGAATAAAGAGATTCTAGATAAACTTTTAAGCTATTCAGAAGACTTGAAACACCACTATAATCTCTATCAGCTCTTACTTTTTCACTTTCAGAACAAGGAGCCAGACAAATTTTTCGGACTCATTGAGGACAATCTAAAACAGGTTCATCCTCTCTTTCAGACTGTCTTTAAGACATTTCTCAAGGATAAAGACAAGATTAACAACGCCCTTCAATTACCTTATTCCAACTCAAAATTGGAAGCCACTAATAATCTCATCAAACTTATCAAACGAAATGCATTTGGATTTCGGAACTTTGAAAACTTCAAAAAACGGATTTTTATCGCCCTAAACATCAAAAAAGAAAGGACGAAATTTGGGCTCTATAATATTTGTAGTGGGTAAATCCTCTATAGATATTATGGAGCCTATTTTTGTGTAGAAAAAAAGTCCCATATGACCTATAATGAAAAGCGACAAAACAACTCATTAGAAAGAATCATATGGAACAATTACATTTTATCACAAAACTGCTCGATATCAAAGACCCTAATATCCAATTTATGGATATCATCAATAGGGATACTCACAAAGAAATCATCGCTAAACTGGACTACGACTCTCCATCTTGTCCTGAGTGTGGAAGTCAAATGAAGAAATATGATTTTCAAAAACCGTCTAAGATTCCTTACCTCGAAACGACTGGTATGCCTACTAGAATCCTCCTTAGAAAACGCCGTTTTAAGTGCTATCAGTGCTCGAAAATAGCGGTCGCTGAGACTCCTCTAATAAAGAAAAATCATCAAATCCCTCGTATCATCAACCAAAAAATTGCTCAAAAGCTGATTGAAAAAACTTCTATGACCGATATTGCCCATCAGCTTTCCATTTCAACTTCAACTGTCATTCGAAAGCTCAATGATTTCAACTTTAAGCATGATTTTTCTCGTCTTCCTGAGATTATGTCTTGGGACGAGTATGCCTTCACTAAGGGAAAGATGAGTTTCATTGCGCAAGATTTTGATAATCTCAACATTATCACTGTTCTTGAAGGCAGAACACAAGCTATCATCCGAAATCACTTTCTGCGCTACGATAGAGCCGTTCGTTGTCAGGTGAAAATCATTACTATGGATATGTTTAGCCCCTACTACGATATTTCCAGAAAACTTTTTCCTAACGCTAAAATCGTTCTCGACCGCTTTCACATTGCCCAACATCTCAGCCGTGCTATGAGTCGTGTGCGTGTCCAAATTATGAATCAGTTTGAGCGAAAATCCCATGAATACAAGGCTATCAAGCGTTACTGGAAGCTCATTCAACAGGATAGTCGTAAATTGAGTGATAAACGTTTCTATCGCCCTACTTTTCGCATGCATCTAACCAACAAAGAGATTCTAGATAAGCTTTTGAGCTATTCAGAAGACTTGAAACACCACTACAATCTCTATCAGCTCTTACTTTTTCACTTCCAGAACAAGGAACCTGACAAATTCTTCGGACTTATTGAGGACAATCTAAAGCAGGTTCATCCTCTTTTTCACACTGTCTTTAAAACCTTCCTCAAGGACAAAGAAAAGATTGTCAATGCTCTTCAACTACCTTATTCTAATGCCAAATTAGAAGCGACTAATAATCTCATTAAACTTATCAAACGAAATGCATTTGGTTTTCGGAACTTTGAAAACTTCAAAAAACGGATTTTTATCGCTCTCAATATCAAAAAAGAAAGGACGAAATCCGTCCTTTCTAGATCTTAGCTTTTCTTCAACCCACTACAGTTGACAAAGAGCCAATTAAAAAAGAGAGAAGCAAACTGATTCTCTCTTAATGTATATAATATCTAGTTAAACAAAAAAGGTACGCTTACGTATCTCTGTAATGAATCGGGAAGACAGGATTCGAACCTGCGACACCTTGGTCCCAAACCAAGTACTCTACCAAGCTGAGCTACTTCCCGAGTTAAATAGAAAAATGCACCCTAGAGGAGTCGAACCTCTAACCGCCTGATTCGTAGTCAGGTACTCTATCCAGTTGAGCTAAGGGTGCTCATTAGTTTATGCCGAGGACCGGAATCGAACCGGTACGATCGTTACCAATCGCAGGATTTTAAGTCCTGTGCGTCTGCCAGTTCCGCCACCCCGGCCTCTCTAAGCGAACGACGGGATTCGAACCCGCGACCCCCACCTTGGCAAGGTGGTGTTCTACCACTGAACTACGTTCGCACTGTTTTCTTCTATCTAAAAATGCCGGCTACATGACTTGAACACGCGACCCTCTGATTACAAATCAGATGCTCTACCAACTGAGCTAAGCCGGCTCATTTATTATATCTTAATGCGGGTTAAGGGACTTGAACCCCCACGCCGTTAAGCGCCAGATCCTAAATCTGGTGCGTCTGCCAATTCCGCCAAACCCGCATATATGACCCGTACTGGGCTCGAACCAGTGACCCATTGATTAAAAGTCAATTGCTCTACCAACTGAGCTAACGAGTCTAAAATAACTTACGTTATTCTAACGGTCCCGACGGGAATCGAACCCGCGATCTTCGCCGTGACAGGGCGACGTGATAACCGCTACACTACGGGACCTATGGGAGTTAACGGGATCGAACCGCTGACCCTCTGCTTGTAAGGCAGATGCTCTCCCAGCTGAGCTAAACTCCCTAGAGCTAAGCGACTTCCATATCTCACAGGGGGCAACCCCCAACTACTTCCGGCGTTCTAGGGCTTAACTTCTGTGTTCGGCATGGGTACAGGTGTATCTCCTAGGCTATCGTCACTTAACTCTGAGTAATACCTACTCAAAATTGAATATCTATTCAAACCAAGAAAACCGTTCGCTTTCATATTCTCAGTTACTTTGGATAAGTCCTCGAGCTATTAGTATTAGTCCGCTACATGTGTCGCCACACTTCCACTTCTAACCTATCTACCTGATCATCTCTCAGGGCTCTTACTGATATAAAATCATGGGAAATCTCATCTTGAGGTGGGTTTCACACTTAGATGCTTTCAGCGTTTATCCCTTCCCTACATAGCTACCCAGCGATGCCTTTGGCAAGACAACTGGTACACCAGCGGTAAGTCCACTCTGGTCCTCTCGTACTAGGAGCAGATCCTCTCAAATTTCCTACGCCCGCGACGGATAGGGACCGAACTGTCTCACGACGTTCTGAACCCAGCTCGCGTGCCGCTTTAATGGGCGAACAGCCCAACCCTTGGGACCGACTACAGCCCCAGGATGCGACGAGCCGACATCGAGGTGCCAAACCTCCCCGTCGATGTGAACTCTTGGGGGAGATAAGCCTGTTATCCCCAGGGTAGCTTTTATCCGTTGAGCGATGGCCCTTCCATACGGAACCACCGGATCACTAAGCCCGACTTTCGTCCCTGCTCGAGTTGTAGCTCTCGCAGTCAAGCTCCCTTATACCTTTACACTCTGCGAATGATTTCCAACCATTCTGAGGGAACCTTTGGGCGCCTCCGTTACCTTTTAGGAGGCGACCGCCCCAGTCAAACTGCCCGTCAGACACTGTCTCCGATAGGGATCACCTATCCGGGTTAGAGTGGCCATAACACAAGGGTAGTATCCCAACAACGTCTCCTTCGAAACTGGCGTCCCGATCTCATAGACTCCTACCTATCCTGTACATGTGGTACAGACACTCAATATCAAACTGCAGTAAAGCTCCATGGGGTCTTTCCGTCCTGTCGCGGGTAACCTGCATCTTCACAGGTACTAAAATTTCACCGAGTCTCTCGTTGAGACAGTGCCCAAATCATTACGCCTTTCGTGCGGGTCGGAACTTACCCGACAAGGAATTTCGCTACCTTAGGACCGTTATAGTTACGGCCGCCGTTTACTGGGGCTTCAATTCATACCTTCGCTTACGCTAAGCACTCCTCTTAACCTTCCAGCACCGGGCAGGCGTCACCCCCTATACATCATCTTACGATTTAGCAGAGAGCTGTGTTTTTGATAAACAGTTGCTTGGGCCTATTCACTGCGGCTGACGTAAAGTCAGCACCCCTTCTCCCGAAGTTACGGGGTCATTTTGCCGAGTTCCTTAACGAGAGTTCTCTCGCTCACCTGAGGCTACTCGCCTCGACTACCTGTGTCGGTTTGCGGTACGGGTAGAGTATGTTTAAACGCTAGAAGCTTTTCTTGGCAGTGTGACGTCACTAACTTCGCTACTAAACTTCGCTCCCCATCACAGCTCAATGTTATAGAACTAAGCATTTGACTCAGTTCACACCTCACTGCTTAGACAGACACTTCCAATCGTCTGCTTTAGTTAGCCTACTGCGTCCCTCCATCACTACATACTCTAGTACAGGAATATCAACCTGTTGTCCATCGGATACACCTTTCGGTCTCTCCTTAGGTCCCGACTAACCCAGGGCGGACGAGCCTTCCCCTGGAAACCTTAGTCTTACGGTGGACAGGATTCTCACCTGTCTTTCGCTACTCATACCGGCATTCTCACTTCTATGCGTTCCAGCACTCCTCACGGTATACCTTCATCACACATAGAACGCTCTCCTACCATACCTATAAAGGTATCCACAGCTTCGGTAAATTGTTTTAGCCCCGGTACATTTTCGGCGCAGGGTCACTCGACTAGTGAGCTATTACGCACTCTTTGAATGAATAGCTGCTTCTAAGCTAACATCCTAGTTGTCTGTGCAACCCCACATCCTTTTCCACTTAACAATTATTTTGGGACCTTAGCTGGTGGTCTGGGCTGTTTCCCTTTCGACTACGGATCTTAGCACTCGCAGTCTGACTGCCGACCATAATTCATTGGCATTCGGAGTTTATCTGAGATTGGTAATCCGGGATGGACCCCTCACCCAAACAGTGCTCTACCTCCAAGAATCTTAATGTCGACGCTAGCCCTAAAGCTATTTCGGAGAGAACCAGCTATCTCCAAGTTCGTTTGGAATTTCTCCGCTACCCACAAGTCATCCAAGCACTTTTCAACGTGCCCTGGTTCGGTCCTCCAGTGCGTCTTACCGCACCTTCAACCTGCTCATGGGTAGGTCACATGGTTTCGGGTCTACGTCATGATACTAAGGCGCCCTATTCAGACTCGGTTTCCCTACGGCTCCGTCTCTTCAACTTAACCTCGCATCATAACGTAACTCGCCGGTTCATTCTACAAAAGGCACGCTCTCACCCATTAACGGGCTCGAACTTGTTGTAGGCACACGGTTTCAGGTTCTATTTCACTCCCCTCCCGGGGTGCTTTTCACCTTTCCCTCACGGTACTGGTTCACTATCGGTCACTAGGGAGTATTTAGGGTTGGGAGATGGTCCTCCCAGATTCCGACGGGATTTCACGTGTCCCGCCGTACTCAGGATACTGCTAGGTACAAAGACTATTTTAAATACGAGGCTATTACTCTCTTTGGCTGATCTTCCCAAATCATTCTTCTATAATCTTTGAGTCCACATTGCAGTCCTACAACCCCGAAGAGTAAACTCTCCGGTTTGCCCTCCTGCCGTTTCGCTCGCCGCTACTAAGGCAATCGCTTTTGCTTTCTCTTCCTGCAGCTACTTAGATGTTTCAGTTCACTGCGTCTTCCTCCTCACATCCTTAACAGATGCGGGTAACAGGTAGTACCTGTTGGGTTCCCCCATTCGGAAATCCCTGGATCATCGCTTACTTACAGCTACCCAAGGCATATCGTCGTTTGTCACGTCCTTCTTCGGCTCCTAGTGCCAAGGCATCCACCGTGCGCCCTTATTAACTTAACCTTATTTTTGACCTTTCAGTCATAAACTCTTTTAATACTACAGCGTTTCGGTTTATTTTCTTGTTACTATTTGATATAGATATTCAATTTTCAATGTGCATTACTTGGTGATCTCTCACCAATGGAGCCTAGCGGGATCGAACCGCTGACCTCCTGCGTGCAAAGCAGGCGCTCTCCCAGCTGAGCTAAGGCCCCACAAGACCTCTCAAGACTAAACAAGACCAATGCGCAGTTCCTTATCCTTAGAAAGGAGGTGATCCAGCCGCACCTTCCGATACGGCTACCTTGTTACGACTTCACCCCAATCATCTATCCCACCTTAGGCGGCTGGCTCCTAAAAGGTTACCTCACCGACTTCGGGTGTTACAAACTCTCGTGGTGTGACGGGCGGTGTGTACAAGGCCCGGGAACGTATTCACCGCGGCGTGCTGATCCGCGATTACTAGCGATTCCGACTTCATGTAGGCGAGTTGCAGCCTACAATCCGAACTGAGACTGGCTTTAAGAGATTAGCTTGCCGTCACCGGCTTGCGACTCGTTGTACCAGCCATTGTAGCACGTGTGTAGCCCAGGTCATAAGGGGCATGATGATTTGACGTCATCCCCACCTTCCTCCGGTTTATTACCGGCAGTCTCGCTAGAGTGCCCAACTGAATGATGGCAACTAACAATAGGGGTTGCGCTCGTTGCGGGACTTAACCCAACATCTCACGACACGAGCTGACGACAACCATGCACCACCTGTCACCTCTGTCCCGAAGGAAAACTCTATCTCTAGAGCGGTCAGAGGGATGTCAAGACCTGGTAAGGTTCTTCGCGTTGCTTCGAATTAAACCACATGCTCCACCGCTTGTGCGGGCCCCCGTCAATTCCTTTGAGTTTCAACCTTGCGGTCGTACTCCCCAGGCGGAGTGCTTAATGCGTTAGCTACGGCACTAAACCCCGGAAAGGGTCTAACACCTAGCACTCATCGTTTACGGCGTGGACTACCAGGGTATCTAATCCTGTTTGCTCCCCACGCTTTCGAGCCTCAGCGTCAGTTACAAGCCAGAGAGCCGCTTTCGCCACCGGTGTTCCTCCATATATCTACGCATTTCACCGCTACACATGGAATTCCACTCTCCCCTCTTGCACTCAAGTTAAACAGTTTCCAAAGCGTACTATGGTTAAGCCACAGCCTTTAACTTCAGACTTATCTAACCGCCTGCGCTCGCTTTACGCCCAATAAATCCGGACAACGCTCGGGACCTACGTATTACCGCGGCTGCTGGCACGTAGTTAGCCGTCCCTTTCTGGTAAGATACCGTCACAGTGTGAACTTTCCACTCTCACACTCGTTCTTCTCTTACAACAGAGCTTTACGATCCGAAAACCTTCTTCACTCACGCGGCGTTGCTCGGTCAGACTTCCGTCCATTGCCGAAGATTCCCTACTGCTGCCTCCCGTAGGAGTCTGGGCCGTGTCTCAGTCCCAGTGTGGCCGATCACCCTCTCAGGTCGGCTATGTATCGTCGCCTTGGTGAGCCGTTACCCCACCAACTAGCTAATACAACGCAGGTCCATCTGGTAGTGATGCAATTGCACCTTTTAAGCAAATGTCATGCAACATCTACTCTTATGCGGTATTAGCTATCGTTTCCAATAGTTATCCCCCGCTACCAGGCAGGTTACCTACGCGTTACTCACCCGTTCGCAACTCATCCAGAGAAGCAAGCTCCTCCTTCAGCGTTCTACTTGCATGTATTAGGCACGCCGCCAGCGTTCGTCCTGAGCCAGGATCAAACTCTCATTAAAAGTTTGAGTTCTCACTCATTTCTGTCACTGACAGATTTATTGTTTTTTTCATTGTTCAGTACTACAACCTTAGTTGTAGTGCCCTGCACATTGGTTCGTCTTGTTCAGTTTTCAAAGGTCTTTGTCACTCGCTTCTCTCAAGTGACAACTATATTAGTATATCACAGCCGCTTTCGCTTGTCAACACTTTTTTGAAACTTTTTTAAAAATTTTTCATCAAGTGCCTCAACCACAACATACCATAGTCCGTACGGGATTCGAACCCGTGTTACCGCCGTGAAAAGGCGGTGTCTTAACCCCTTGACCAACGGACCTGAGTTATTTTCAACTCTTACTATTATACAGACTTTTTCTGACTTGTCAACTACTTTTTTTATCTTTTTTCATTTTTTGCATGGCTTCCTAGTATGTACGGATGTCAAACTCTTTAAATACAATACGTAAGTCTCTTAATACTCTTTGACGACCTCGGAAGCGTTCATTTCTTAAGACGCGTTCTAACTCTTCTTGTTTGTCTTTACTTTGTTTGTTTCTATAGTCTCTTAGTGTCTCATGAAAGAGATAATACTCATCTAGCCACAGACCTCCCTCGCTTATACGATGACTGATCTCACCTACTTCTTCATAAGGTTCTTTATCATATCTACGCTTCTGGCTTTCTTGTTTACGGATATGATCTAAAATTCGATTACGGAATTTAGTTTTGAAGTATTTACGTAAACGAGGAATATCTTCTACTAGATCTTCTTCTCTACTAATCAATTCATGTAAGCAAATCATCCCCTCTTGGTCCCAATCCGATAGATCCCATAAATGAAGGTAATATTCATTTCTACACTTATATACAATCCCCTGGACTTCTTTATACAATTCTTTAAACATAACGTCCCCCTTTCTAGATATAGTTTAACAGATTCAGAAACACTTTTGTCCCATTTCCTCCGTTCTGTCCCCTTTATCTCCTCAACTGCACAAAAAAGAGAGGACACACCTCTCTTTGGGTTATAATTCTGCAATTTGGTTTAGGTTTACTTCTGCAACTGTGTCATTACCAAACATAGAGATAATCATCTTCACTTTATTGTTATCAATCTCTGTAATCTTACCAGTATAATCTGCAAAAGCACCATCGATAATACGTACAGTTTGACCGACTTCAACATCGATATCAAACTCTTGTACAGTTTGTCCCATAGAAACTAAGATATCACGAATTTCTTGTTCCAATAATGGTGTTGGTTTTGATCTGTTCCCATGTGATCCGACAAATCCTGTAACGTTTGGTGTATTTCGAACAACAAACCAAGCTTCATCCGTCATCACCATTTCTACAAGAACATAACCTGGAAAGCGATTTTCTTCTACTTCTTTTCTCTTTCCATTTTTTTCAACTTGCACTGTTTGTGTTGGAATTTCAACGCGTAGAATATTATCCAACATATTATAGGTTTGCGCACGTTGTAATAGATTTTCTTTTACCTTATTTTCATAACCAGAATAAGTTTGTAAGACAAACCATCCTTTATCAAAACTATCCATGATACTTCCTTTCATAAATAGAAAACTTTTAGTGTGGTTAATGCCACTAGTCTTCTAAAAAATGTTAATAAATCGAATCAATCCTGAAACAATCAACTTGTCAAAAATATAAATAATCACAACAAAGAAAGCAGTGTATTCCATGATAGAACGAAAATCTCTCCAGCTTTCCTTGCGAGTTGGCCATGTTGTGTCTTTAAGAAGTCTAAAAATATCTCCAATAAAACGCATCGCTCTCTCCTATCTCGTTTCTCTGTGTGTAGTGTACTTACCACAATGTTTACAAAATTTATTTACTTCTAGTCGTGTTGGCTTGGGGTTTCCGCTGATCTTGATTGAATAGTTTCTCGAACCACAAACCGCACAAGCTAGGCTTGCTTTTTTTAGTGCCATAACGCCTCCATCTTATCTATTATAACAAGAAAGCTAGGCTTTGACAAGCATCTTAACGAAATAGATTGACTACCGAATCCCATATCGTTTGAGCCTTTTCCTTAATTTTAGCATCTGAGATAGCACGGCTAGCCTCATCTACCAGATTTTGTGCACGACTTCTAATATCAGAAAGGCTATTATCCGCCTGATTTTCTTCATTACTCTGTACTTGATTTCTTGTATTGGCTGGTGCAATTCCATTTTGCTTATAAGCATTTTCAACCGTAAAGGTACTTCCTGGCGTATAAGGTAAAATGGTATTGGCAATGTTTCTAAAGACATGGGCTGCACCGTTTGAAGTAGATCCTGCTAGATAGTGGCTTTCATCAGTGGTAGGGAAACCAAGCCAGTGACTAATCACTACATCCGGAGTATAACCAATTACCCACTGGTCACTTGTGTATTCAGGATTGAAAACAGCTTCAGTTGTTCCAGTTTTTCCTGCCATGACATAGTCTGCAGGCGATGAACTAACACCGGTACCGTTGGTGAATGTCCCCAACATCATACTAGTCATCTTGTCAGCTACAGACTTATCAATCACCCGTTTTTGTGAATTTTTATGGCTCGCAATAACCTGACCACTAGCATTTTCAATTCGACTAATAAAATGAGCTTCAGGCATTAAACCTTCATTAGCAAAGGCAGCATATGCTTGAGCCATTTGAAGAGGGTTGGTTTCAACACCGCTTCCCAAGGCGACACCAAGAACACGATCGACCTTTTCCATATTGAGTCCGAATTTTTCGCCCGCCTCAAAAGCCTTATCAACTCCCAAATCATTAACAGTGGCAACAGCAGGCAGATTAAGCGATTCTGCCAAGGCTTGATACATAGGAACTTCTCGACTCGTTTTGATCCCTGCATAGTTATCAACCTTATAGCTGTCATACTGCATCGTATGGTTATCCAACTGCTTATTCAAAGCCCAGCCAGCTTCAACTGCAGGCGTATAAACAACTAAAGGCTTAATTGTAGAACCAGGGCTACGTTTTGATTGAGTTGCATAGTTGAAATTCCGGAATCCAGTTTTATCATTGCCAGCAACCTGACCGACAACTCCACGAACTCCACCTGTTTTCGGTTCGAGAGCCACACTTCCTGATTGAGCAAATGTTCCATCCTCTGCCCTCGGAAATAGAGCTGTATTTTCATAGACAACCTGCATATTTGCTTGGTAGTTTTGGTCCAGTTCTGTGTATATGCGATAGCCATTATTTACGATTTCTTCCTCGGTTAGATGATACTTAGAAACGGCTTCATTAACCACCGCGTCAAAATAAGAAGGGTAGCGGTAATCTGAGATTTTTCCTTCATACTTATCGTGCAATTGCGAAGTCATATCAACTTCTGCAGCTTCGGTTTCTTGGTTTTTATCAATGTAACCCGCTGCAACCATATTTTGCAAAACAGTATCGCGACGATTGGTTGAATCCTCTATAGAATTCAAGGGATTATACAATTCCGGACCCTTTAGCATCCCTGCCAGAGTCGCAGCTTGATCCAGACTCACTTCTGATGCAGATACTCCAAAGTATTTCTTACTCGCATCTTCAACCCCCCACACACCATTTCCAAAATAGGCATTGTTAAGGTACATGGTTAAAATTTGATC
This sequence comes from Streptococcus mitis, assembly GCF_016658865.1. Lineage (NCBI taxonomy): Bacteria > Bacillati > Bacillota > Bacilli > Lactobacillales > Streptococcaceae > Streptococcus > Streptococcus mitis. The sequence goes on along the minus strand of NZ_CP067992.1, from coordinate 171,472 downwards.
CTTACTATATTTTTTTGTTAATTCTAAGGCAAGGAAAAATTCTTTCGCTTTTCTCTCGACAGTTTGATCCTGAGACAGATAGGCATTCTTAGCCAGCTGTTGGGTAATAGTAGAGCCACCACCTGAACGTCCAGCAGTGACAATAGCCAAGAAGAAACGACCATAGTTAATCCCGTCATTTTTATAGAAAGAACGGTCTTCTGTCGCAATAACAGCATTCTGCAAGTTTTTACTGATGTCAGTCAATTCAACGTAGGTTCCCTTTTGACCAGACAAGGCACCTGCCTCTTTTTCTTCACGGTCAAAAATAAGAGTTCGAGTTTTCAAGGCATTTTGCAAATCGTTAACATTGGTTGATTTGGCTACAGCAAACAAATAGGTTCCGACTAGCAAGCCTGCACTCAATCCTAGTATAATAACAATCTTTGTTAGATGATAGCGACGCCAGAATTTTCGAATTGGACCCACTTGGGCTAATTTTTTTCTATCACTACGAGAGCGACGTAAGCTAGTCGAATCAGATTCCTCTAGTTCACTTGTTTCTTTTTTAAAAAGAGAAAGAAATTTCTCAAATAATTTATCTAATTTCATGCGTTTATTTTATCATCTTCATCATAGGAACTCAAGAATTTTGCTATTTCCTATCCAAATAGGGCTTTTTTTGTTACAATATCTGTATGAAATTCACATTTACATTACCCGCCTCTTTACCTCAAATGACGGTAAAGCAATTACTAGAAGAGCAACTCCTCATCCCTAGAAAAATCCGGCATTTTTTGAGAGTCAAGAAACATATTTTGATAAATCAAAAAGAAGTTCACTGGAATGAGATGGTAAATCCTGGAGATGTTTGCCAGTTGACTTTTGACGAGGAAGATTACCCCAAAAAGACAATCCATCGGGGCGACCCAGACTTAGTTCAGGAAGTTTATCAAGACCAACACTTGATTATTGTAAACAAACCCGAGGGGATGAAAACCCACGGTAACCAACCAAACGAAATTGCTCTTCTTAACCATGTCAGTGCCTACGTTGGCCAGACCTGTTATGTCGTTCATCGTCTAGACATGGAAACCAGCGGTTTAGTTCTCTTCGCTAAAAATCCTTTTATCCTGCCTATTCTCAATCGCTTATTGGAGAAAAAAGAGATTTCTAGAGAATATTGGGCACTTGTTAACGGAAATATCAGCAGCAAAGAGCTTGTTTTCAAGGACAAAATCGGACGTGATCGTCATGATCGCAGAAAAAGAATAGTTGATGCAAAAAATGGGCAATATGCTGAAACGCATGTAAGCAGATTAAAGCAATTTCCAAACAAAACTTCCTTGGTTCGTTGCAAACTAAAAACCGGTCGAACCCATCAAATCCGTGTTCACCTTTCTCATCATAACTTCCCGATCCTGGGCGATCCTCTCTATAATAGTAAAGGGAAATCAAGTCGACTTATGCTTCATGCCTTCCGACTTTCCTTTACCCATCCGCTTACATTAGAGAAGCTAACTTTCACTACCCTTTCAGATACCTTTGAAAAAGAATTAAAAAAGAATGGATGATTGTGTACTGACCCCAAAAAGTTAGACAATTAATTTAAGCAAAGGATTTAGTTCTATATTGTACAGGGCTAAGTCCTTTTAGTTTTACCTTAATTCGTTTGTTGTTGTAGTAATCAATATAGTCTACAATAGCTTGTTCCAAGTGTTCAAGTGACTGAAACGTATTCTCATAACCATAAAACATTTCAGACTTAAGAATGCCAAAGAAAGATTCCATCATACCGTTATCTGGGCTATTTCCCTTACGTGACATAGATGGTTGGATTCCCTTATTCTTTAAAAAATGATGATAGAAATCGTGTTGGTATTGCCATCCTTGGTCACTATGGAGAATTGTATTCTCGTAATGGTTCTCTGTAAAGGCTTGTTCTAGCATAGCTTTCATTTGTACTAAGTTCGGCGAAGTAGAAAGATTGTAGGAGATAATTTCGCTGTTAAAGCCATCTAAAACTGGTGATAAATAAAGCTTTTGGCTGCTTGCTGGAATGGCAAATTCTGTCACATCCGTATAACACTTTTCCATTGGTTTGGTTGCTTCAAATTGACGTTGAATAAGATTATCTGCTTTCTTGCCAACCTCTCCTTGGTATGAAGAATACTTCCTTTTACGGCGAATTCGAGCCGTTAAACCAAGTACTTTCATCAGACGCTGCACCTTCTTATGGTTCACTACGAAGCCACGATTTCGTAATTCTAGAGTCATGCGACGATAGCCGTAATTTCCTTTATGCTCAGTATAAATTGACTGAATTTCAGCTTTAATATCATAATCTTTATCGCTTTGATCCAGCTGTTTTAAGTGGTAATAATAAGTTGAACGGGCAAGCTTAATAATCTTTAGAAGGATATCTAAAGAAAACTCTGTTACCAGTCCTTGAACAATTTCCGTTTTTCTTCTTGCTCCTTTTCGTCCCTCAATCGGAGTTCTCTCAACTTTTTTAGAATGGCATTCTCCGCTCTCAAGTACTCATTTTCTGCTTGAAGACGTTCTAATTCTGTCATATCTTCAAATCTCTTCTTTGGCTTACGTCCCATTTTAGGTGGTCTCCCTCTTGTTTTCTCAACAATAGTATACCCGTTTTTCTTATATTGTGCCAGCCAATTCGAAAGTAATCCACTACTTAGAAGAGCATAATCCAGAGACGCCCTAATTTGTGAATGCCCCTCAAGAAGAACTTTATCAATGATCTCTTGTTTTAGTTCAGGAGAATAGTAACAATTCTTTCCTTTTTTGACGAACTCTATTCCGTAACGATCAATCAATTTAATCATGTACCTAAGATTAGAATTGTTTATCCCAAATTTATTTGAAAGCTTCTCTAAGCTATATCCTTGTTTTCTAAGTTCATAGATCTGAACTTTATCATCATAACTCAATTTCATAATAAAACACCCCAAAAGTTAGATTTTTACTGTCTAACTTTTGGGGTGCAGTACATTGTGTCATCCATTTTTAAATACTTAAAAAGCAAGACCAGAGGCCTTGCTTTTCTATCGACTCAAGAATTATTTAGCGATTTTTGCGAAGTATTCAAGAGTACGAACAAGTTGTGCAGTGTATGACATTTCGTTGTCGTACCATGATACAACTTTAACCAATTGTTTACCGTCAACGTCAAGAACTTTAGTTTGAGTTGCGTCAAACAATGAACCGTAAGACATACCTACGATATCTGAAGATACGATTGGATCTTCTGTGTAACCGTATGATTCGTTTGAAGCTGCTTTCATAGCTGCGTTCACTTCATCAACAGTAACGTTCTTTTCAAGAACTGCTACCAATTCAGTAACTGATCCAGTTGGAGTTGGAACGCGTTGTGCAGATCCGTCAAGTTTACCGTTCAATTCTGGGATTACAAGACCGATAGCTTTTGCAGCACCAGTTGAGTTAGGAACGATGTTTGCAGCACCAGCGCGAGCACGGCGAAGGTCACCACCACGGTGTGGTCCGTCAAGGATCATTTGGTCACCAGTGTAAGCGTGGATAGTAGTCATCAATCCTTCAACAACACCAAAGTTGTCTTGAAGAGCTTTAGCCATTGGAGCCAAACAGTTTGTAGTACATGAAGCACCTGAGATAACTGTTTCAGTACCATCAAGAACGTCATGGTTAGTGTTGAATACAACTGTTTTAACGTCGTTTCCACCAGGAGCAGTGATAACAACTTTCTTAGCACCACCAGCGTGCAAGTGTTTTTCAGCAGCTGCTTTCTTAGCAAAGAAACCAGTAGCTTCAAGAACGATTTCTACACCGTCGTTAGCCCAGTCGATTTGTTCTGGATCACGTTCAGCAGAAACTTTGATGAATTTACCGTTAACTTCAAATCCACCTTCTTTAACTTCAACAGTACCGTCGAAACGACCTTGAGTTGTGTCGTATTTCAACAAGTGTGCAAGCATAACTGGATCTGTAAGGTCGTTGATACGAGTAACTTCAACACCTTCTACGTTTTGGATACGACGGAAAGCAAGACGACCGATACGTCCGAAACCGTTAATACCAACTTTAACTACCATTAGTGATTTCCTCCTTATGAAAATCATGAAATTTTTATTGTGAAAAGAGTAACTTGAATCACTACAAATCACCTTTCAACAAACCTATTATATAACTATTTAAGTTTAATTGCAAGTACGGGCGTTGTTTTTTGTCTCCACCTTACTTATTTTTCTTTCTTCTTTCAAAGCCTATACTGCTGTCTTTCTTTGTCTACATAGTCATTTCCCACTTTTCTTTTCAGATAAAAAGCTAAAATAGAAAGTTAAAATTTATTTTCGATACTCCAATTTCACAAAAAAGAGACAGGAAATTCCTGCCTCTAGGCTGATAAACAATTATTTGCGGCGTCCTGGTCTTTCTTTGTAACCATAGTAAGAATCTTCGATAATTTCTTGCATATGGTCAACCATTGGAAGACGTGGGTTAGCTGGTGAACATTGGTCTTCATAAGCAAGGAAGGCCAACTCACGAGAATGTTCTTTCCATTCTTTTTCATCGATTCCTTGTGCTTTGAAGTTCATTTGGATACCTACGCGCTCACCAAGTTCGTAGACAGCTTTTGCGTAAGATTCCACACCTTCTTCTGGAGTAGAAGCTGGAAGTCCAAGCATGCGTGCGATATCTTGGTATTTTTCATCTGCACGGTAGTAGTTGTACTTAGGCCATGTTGCTGTCTTAGCTGGACGTGTACCGTTGTAACGGATAACGTATGGAAGCAAGATAGCATTAGTACGACCGTGGATTGTGTGGAATTGCGCACCGATCTTATGAGCCATTGAGTGAGAAATACCTAGGAAGGCATTTGCAAAGGCCATACCAGCAATTGTTGAAGCGTTGTGCATTTTCTCACGTGAGTGGAAGTCTGCATTCTTAACTGAGCTTTCAAGGTTTTCAAATACAAGCTTGATGGCTTGAAGCGCAAGACCGTCAGTGTAGTCGCTAGCCATTTGTGATACGTATGCTTCAGTCGCGTGGGTCAATACGTCCATACCAGTATCTGCAGCAACAAATCCAGGAATTGTCAATACCAAGGCAGGGTCTACGATTGCCACAGTTGGTGTCAATGAGTAGTCAGCGATTGGGTATTTACGGTTGTTTGCTTTATCAGAGATAACGGCAAATGGAGTTACTTCAGATCCTGTACCAGATGTAGTTGGGATAGCGATGAATTTAGTCTTCTTACCAAGCAATGGGAATTTGAAGGCACGTTTACGGATATCCATGAATTTTTGTACAAGGTCACGGAAGTCCACTTCTGGTTGCTCGTAGAAGAGCCACATTACTTTTGCAGCATCCATTGGTGATCCACCACCGAGAGCGATGATTGTATCTGGTTTGAAGGCGCGCATAATCTCAGTACCACGGTTTACAGTTGTGATATCTGGATCTGGTTCTACATCAGCAAAGATTTGGTAAACAACCTTATTGCGACGAAGGTCAAGTTGTTCGATGATACGATCAAGGAAACCAAGCTCTACCATGGCATGGTCAGTAACGATCATGACACGTTCAACGTCACGACATTTTTGAAGGTATTGAATTGAATCACGTTCAAAGTATGTTTTTGAAGGAAGTTTCATCCATTGCATGTTATTTCTCCGTCTTCCGACTTTTTTGATATTCAAGAGGTTAATGGCACTAACGTTATCCCCAACTGAGTTGCGTCCGTAAGAACCACATCCGAGTGTCAATGATGGCAAGAAGGCATTGTAAACGTCCCCGATACCACCGAAAGTAGAAGGTGAGTTACAGATAACACGAATAGCTTTAACAGCTTTACCAAATTCTTTAGTCAATTCTTCATCAGCTGTGTGGATAGCTGCTGAGTGTCCAAGACCGTTAAATTCAACCATTTGACGAGCTTTGGTAATACCGTCTTCACGGCTTTCAGATTTCAAAACTGCGATAACTGGTGACAATTTTTCACGAGTCAATGGCTCATTTTCACCAACTTCTTTACATTCTGCAGCAAGAATGTTTGTTCCTTCTGGAACTGTAAATCCGGCTTGTTCTGCAATCCAGATTGCTGGTTTACCAACGATGTCAGCGTTCAATTTTGCACCAGCACAGTTTTTGCTGTTTGCTTTCACACCAAAACAGAACTCTTCAAGAAGTGCTTTTTCTTTCTTATTCACAAAGTAAGTGTGATAAGATTTGAACTCTGCTACAAATTCATCGTAAATTTCTTTATCAATGATAACCGCTTGTTCAGATGCACAGACCATACCGTTATCAAATGATTTAGACATGACGATATCGTGTGCAGCTTGACGGATGTTTGCTGATTTTTCAACATAAGCTGGAACGTTTCCGGCACCTACCCCAAGAGCTGGTTTACCACATGAGTAAGCCGCTTTAACCATGGCATTACCACCAGTTGCAAGAATTGTTGCAACACCTTCGTGGTTCATAAGGGCACTTGTTGCTTCCATAGATGGTTCAGTAATCCATTGCACACAGTTTTCAGGAGCACCAGCTGCGATAGCTGCATCGCGGACGATACGTGCTGCATGAGCAGATGATTCTTGTGCTGATGGGTGGAAGGCAAAGACGATTGGATTACGTGTCTTCAATGAAATCAATGATTTGAAGATTGCTGTTGATGTCGGGTTTGTTGTAGGAGTAATACCACAGACAACACCAACCGGTTCAGCGATAAGAGTCAAACCTGTTACATCGTCTTCTTCGATAACGCCAACTGTTTTAGTGTGGCGCATGTTGTTTACTACGTGTTCACAAGCAAACAAGTTCTTAGTCGCTTTATCTTCAAATACACCACGTCCTGTTTCTTCATAGGCATGTAGAGCCAATTCTCCGTGGGCATCCAAAGCTGCCACTGATGCTTTAGCTACGATGTAGTCGACCTGTTCTTGGTCGAGTTTACGCATTTCCTCAAGAGCAACTAAAGCTTTTTGCACCAAGCCATCGACATGCTTTTCAGCAGCAAGTTTCTTTTCCTCTGGTGTCACAGTTTTTTTATCAGCCATATTTTCCTCCATAGCTTTCAAGGATTTAATCCTTTGTTAATTTTTTCACAAGTTTATTATAACGCATTATTTCAACTTTGTAAACAGTTTCATAAACATTTCACAAAGAATTTTTAAACCCTTGTGAAATTTTTCTCATCTTCTTTTCTTATCAACTTCTTTCTTTAAAGTTTGTGAAACTTATTTCAAATATTTTTTATTTCACAAACTTGCTTGGAAGAGGGATTTGGAAAGAAAGGGATTTGCAGGTAAGCGCTTACTTGATAGTTCTAACAATACCTCCTTTGATAAGGAGGCTTTATTTTTGTTGAAAAACGCCTTGTTTAAAAGTCCCTTCATAAACAACTTCTTGTTCTGTTGTTAGTTTTCCTTTTCCTTCAGCTTGACCATTTACAAAATCACCTTCGTAGGTCCAGCCTTCTTTGGATTGAAAGGTACCTTTTCCGTTGAAGGCTCCATTGCTGAAACCACCGGTATATTGGTCTCCATTTTGGAAGGTGATGGAGCCTTGACCATTCATTTTACCTCGGACAAGACTGCCGTCATAAACAATCGTTCCATTATCCAGTTTTAAGACACCTTTTCCGGGAATATTTAGAAAAAAGACGAGTACAGCACAAAAAACAATGGCAACTACTGCCAAAAGCTCTAAACGTGAACGAGTCAGATAGATACGATACTTTTCGTAAAAATTCTTAAGATTTTCCACCTTCACTCTCCTTTTCTAAACGTTCTAACCAAGCTTGACAACCCTCTTGAACACGCTGATAGGTTTCTTCAAAATCTCCTGTATACCAAGGATCTGGAACACTTTCAGATGCAAATGAGTAAATCTTATCTTGACAGTCTACTGGACACATCTGACGTAGGTCAGAAACATTTGAAGCATCCATTCCGATAATATAATCAAAGGCTTCAAAATCTTCCTTACTAATCTGAAGCGATGTCTTGCCTTTTTCATAAGGAATCTGATACTGTTGAAAAATCCCTTGAGTTCCCTTATGAATCGGATTGCCATGTTCCCAAGAGGAAGTCGCTCGACTTTGGATTTCATAATTATCTGTCATTGATTTCATCACAAACTCGGCCATAGGGCTGCGGCAAATATTTCCCAGACAGACAAAGACTAATTTTTTCATCCCATTTCCTTTCTTTTATAGAAAAACGGGAGTTAGTGATCCCGTCTTATTTTTCAATTGCACCTTCGAGTGAAGCTGTTTCTTTAAGTGGTAATACTGTCTTGATAGCAGCTAGTTCAAAAGTCAAGTAAACCCCATCTACATCAAGAACAATTGTTTTCTTTTCTGTATCTACTTCATCGACTGTTCCATAAAGGCCCCCGATTGTAATAACTTCATAGCCTTTTTGTAGTTTATTCAAGCTTTCCATACGTTTTTGTGCTTGTTTCTTTTGAGAGCGTTGCGTAAAGAACATCAAGCCCACCATAGCCACAAAAATGATTAAAAATGTATATTGTGATTCCATTATATTCTCCTTTGTCTTTTACATAGGACTACTATATCAAATTTCAGTTACTTTTACAAGATTGTACCTTACTTTTCTAGTAAGAAAAAACCAGAGCTTGCGCCCTGATTTTTAGGATTATTTCAAATTTTGAACGACTTTTACAAGATTTTCGACAGTAAAGCCATATTCTGCCAATACTTTTGGTGCTGGAGCAGAGGCTCCGAAGGTATCAATACCTAGAACGGCACCATCTAGTCCAACATATTTGTACCAGTTTTGAGTTGCACCCATTTCGACTGCAACACGACGGCGAACTGCATTTGGAAGAATTTCTTCCTTGTATGCTGCATCTTGTTTATCAAAGACATCTGTAGATGGCATGCTAACTACACGGACTTTTGCTCCTTGACTAGCCAATTCTTTGGCAGCTGAGACAGCAAGATTAACCTCTGAGCCTGTCGCAATCAAGATTGTATCAAAATCTGCTGCATTTTCATAGACAACATAGGCACCTTTTGCAACCTTGTCAAAGTCTGTTCCTTCTTCAACAGTCAAGTTTTGACGTGTCAAGACAAGGGCAGTTGGTGTTTTTTCACTTGTCACTGCAAGGTACCAAGCTGCTTGCGTTTCACGCGCATCTGCTGGACGGAAAACATTCAAATTTGGCATGGCACGAAGACCTGCTAGGTGTTCAACTGGTTCGTGCGTTGGACCATCTTCCCCAACTGCAATAGAATCGTGGGTAAAGACATAAGTCACAGGAAGACCTTGCAAGGCTGACAAGCGGACAGCTGCCTTCACATAGTCAGAGAAGACGAAGAAAGTTCCACCGTATACACGAAGTCCACCGTGAAGAGCCATCCCGTTCAAGATCGTTCCCATTGCAAATTCACGAACACCAAACTGAATGTTACGGTTCAAGCGATTGGTATCATCTTGAAGTCCATCAGTCTTGATATAAGTCATGTTTGAGTGAGCTAGGTCAGCTGAACCACCCAGGAAAGTTGGTAACTTAGCTGCCACAACATTCAAGGCATCTTGGCTTGAATTACGAGTTGCTTGAGAGAAACCATTTTCTAAAGCTGGGAAGTCTGCTGGAGTCACTTCAACTGGATCACGTCCATCAATAATGGCTTCTACTTCTGCAGCCAATTCTGGGTGAGCTTCTTTATAATCAGCAACTAATTTTGTCCAAGTTTGATAAGCTGATGCACCACGGTCTGCAACATGTTCTTTGAAATCAGCATATACTTGTTCTGGGATTTCAAATGGTTCGTAGTCCCAACCGAGAGCTTGACGAGTAGCTGCAGTTTCATCTGCTCCAAGAGGAGCACCGTGTACAGCATTGGTTCCTTGTTTGTTTGGAGAACCGTATCCAATAACAGTCTTCACTTCAATCAAAGATGGTTTGCCTGAAGCTTTAGCTGTTTCGATAGCAGCATGGATGGCTTCCAAGTCTGTTCCATCTTCAACCAAGGCAGTATGCCAACCATAGGCATTATAACGGTCACGAACACTTTCTGTAAAGGAATCCTTTGTCTCACCATCCAAGTTGATGTCATTTGAATCATAAAGAACAACCAACTTGTCTAGTTTTTGCAAGCCTGCGTATGAAGCTGCCTCGCTTGAGACACCTTCCATCAAGTCTCCGTCTCCACAGATAACATAAGTATAGTGGTCAAAGATATTGTAGCCTTCGCGGTTATATTTGGCTGCCAAGAATCGTTCTGCCTGGGCAAAACCAGTGGCAGTTGAAATCCCTTGACCTAGAGGACCTGTTGTAGCATCAATTCCTGCTGTATGGCCAAATTCTGGGTGACCTGGTGTTTTTGAACCCCATTGACGGAAGCTCTTGATCTCATCCATACTGACATCTTCAAAACCAGAAAGATGAAGAAGGGCATAAAGGAGCATTGAACCATGACCCGCTGAAAGAATAAAACGGTCGCGGTTAATCCAGTTTGGTTGAGCTGGATTGATACGAAGTTGTTTTGTAAAGAGGCTGTAAGCCATCGGAGCCGCTCCCATAACCACACCTGGGTGACCTGAGTTGGCTTTGTTGATAGCGTCAATACCTAGGAAACGAATTGCATTAACAGATAGATTTGACATAGAATTTCCTTTCTATTTGAGGTGATTATTGAATCACACATTCTATTTTACTATTATATGAAAAAATACATAGAATAGCAATTAAACAATTCGACGTAAATAAGTATTCTATTTGCTATCCTCTAGTCGCCTGATAGTAGGGAAGTAAGCGTTCATAAGCATCTTCTAATTTTTCTAAAATCACTTCTAATGATTGATTTTCTATGATAGAAACATCTGATTTAACTAACACTTTTCGGATTTCTTGACTTCCTACCTTCTCGACTAAAACCTGACGATTTTCTTCGTTCGCATCCCACCGTTGACTTTCCCCATCTGAGTAGGATAGATAATAAATCCCTTCTACCACTGGAACCTCTAAAACCTTGGCCTGCTTGCCTAGAGTTTGCTCATCTTTCTTGCGCTCGATGAAACTGACTTCTAAGGAAACACCAAAATCAGAAGGATTCCCGTACAAACGTAAGGCTAGCATAGGCTCTGTCACTTGTCCGTCTCTCTGTAGATAGACCCAGAAATGTGGTCGCAAACACTGCGCTTGGTTCATCCACTGGCTAGTCTGTTGGAGTTGCCATTCTGGATGGCTTGCTTGAAAGGCTTTGGCTAGCTCTGTAAAAGCCTTTCGTGCCTCTTGACCTTTGTGGCGCAATTCCAACATCTTCTCTCGCTCATCTCCAGACTTATCCGGATTACGGTACTGCAAACCAGCAAAGTCTAAATAGTCTCTTATCTTATTCAACATCCATTTAACCTCCTCTAACTAGCAAAAAATCAGGAGAACCCTGATTTTGTTTATTCTGTATCTACAACGACATAGCGATTTGGCTCATCACCCTCAGAGTAACTAGTCACGCCATCCATACGTGAAATAATACGATGAATAATCTTACGTTCGCTATTTGACATTGGATCCGTTTGATGACTGCGGCCTTCTTCTAAAACACGAGTCGCCAATTTTTGCGCATAGGTCTGCAAGACTTCGGCACGGTGTTCAACATAATCATTGACATTGATTGTGATGTAGAAGGTTCTTGAATAGCGATTATAAAGATAATTTTGAGCCAATAGTTGCAAAGCCTTCAAGACTTTGCCATGGTAACCGATAATACGACCTGGTTCGTTGGTGTCAATCTGTAGATTGATGCTACGACGGTTATAGTCATTTGAAATCGTCGCCTCAACGTCCATATCATCAATAATCGTTTGAACATAAGTCGTTACTTCCGTAGCTACTTGTTCAATATCAAAGCTCGGTTCCACCTTTAAGCCCAAATCTTCTAATTCTTGACTTTCAGTTTGTTCAGTTTGGCTCTCAACAATAGGAGTTTCTGCTTCTTCGAGGCCAGCTTCTTCAAGCTGTAATTCATTTAAAATCTCAATGTGCCCAGTTTCTTCTAAGATGGTGCTAGCATGTTTTTCATTTTTCAAGATTTCAGCCTTGACTTCATCAGAAACCCCTTGGCCTTCTTCTTCAATCTTTTTAATTGCTTCTACAACATAACCCAAATCAACGGTTGCTTCACTGACCGTTTTGACCGGTTCATTTTGTTCATTGATTTCTTTAGGAACACCCTTAATAGCTTGTTGATTTGCTTTAATGACAGTTGTTTCACTAATAGCTTCAATGTCAACTTGAGCTGGTTTTTTACCAAATAAACCAAGAAATCCTTTTTTCTCGCGAGAAATGACTTTGATATGAGCCTTCATTCTTGGAATATCTAATTCTTTCAATCCTTTCTGGATTGCTTCTTCAACAGTTGAACCTGTAAATACTCCCATTACCAGATTCCTCCTTATTATTTCGTTTTCTGAGCCTTTTTCTTGGCTTTTCTTTTTCTATTTTCCAAATCTTTCTGTGCCTGAGCTACCGCCTCGCGCTCTGCAATAATCTTGAATGGATTGTTCAAGAAATAGGTTTGCAAGACTTGATAAGCATTGGACACTGCCCAGTAGAGAGCGACTCCGCTCGGAGCATAAACCCCAAAGATAAAGATTAAGACTGGAATACCATACATCATCGCAGTCGTAGCGCCATTACGCTCAGACAAGGCTTTATTAGACAGCCAAGTACTTAAAAAGGTAAAGACAGCTGCTAAAATCGGAAGAACAAGGGTTGTATCCACACCACCAAGGTTAATCCATAAGAAATGACCTGTCTTTAAAAAGTCAACTCTTGATAGAGCTTGGAACAAAGCCAAGATAACCGGCATCTGAATCAAAATCGGCCAAAGAGAATCTGACTGTCTGACACCCATTTCTTTAAAGACTTTACGCATTTCTTGCTCTAGCTTGGTTCTGCTTTCCATATCTCGACCTGGATATTGTTCTCGAAGCGCCTTAATGCGAGGTTGAGCTTCCTGCATTTTTCTGGATGCCACCATTTGCACTTGGAAAACTGGCAAGAGGACTGTACGAATCAAGATCGTAAAGAGAATAATCCCTACTCCGATACTGATATCAAACGATAAGAAGCGAATGACCTCTGCAAAGAAGTAAACCAATTTACTCCAAAAATCAGTCGAATCTGCCGTAATATCGCTAGTTGTCCCATTTGTTGCACAGGCTGTCATGATAAATAGAGACAGTCCTAGCAAACTAGTCAACTGTAGTTTCTTTTTCACTCCCATTTCCTTCCTGGTAAATCTTTGATAATTTTAATACGTGGAGTAGATTTTTCTCCATCTCTGCGTATTCCAAGGTTTCGACCCCTTTTCGAGCAATGACAACAAAGTCGACATCTTCTACCAGACTCCCTTTTGCATTCTGGATAATATGTCTAATTCGTCGCTTGATTTGATTTCTAGTGACTGCATTCCCCAGCTTTTTGCTAACTGATAGACCTACTCGAAAATGGTTTTTCTGGTTTTCTAATTGGTAGACAACAAATTTGCGATTGGCAAAGCTTGTCCCCTTCTTGAAAATCGCCTTAAAATCTTTCTCTCTTTTTACACGAAAGTTTTTCTTCAAAACTCAACTCCATCTATTAAATTACTACTATTATACCATATTTTTCAAAAAAGCCAATCATAGCAAGGTTTTGCACAATTTCATCAGAAAAAGAAGCTGGAAAATCTCTTTCCCAACTCCTTGTACGGAATATTTTTACTAGTTTTACTTATTTTTTCAAGCGTTCAACATCACGGGCAATAACTAATTCCTCATCTGTTGGAATAACCAAGACACGGATTTTCGCTGCCTCTGTTGAGATGTCTCCTGTCACACCAAAGACGTTCTTTTCATCATCAACATCACAACCAAACCAAGAAATTCCTGAGATAACATCCTTACGTACAGCAGCTGCATTTTCTCCGATACCTGCTGTGAAGATAATGGCATCTGCTCCATTTAGGACTGCAAGGTATTGACCGATATGTTTTTGAATGCGATCAACATACATTTCATAGGCCAAAGTGGCATCGTGGTCCCCTTCTTCCATAGCAGCAATTACATCACGCATATCACTAGATTTACCTGAAACACCCATAAGCCCTGATTCACGATTAAGGACGCGGCTAATGTCTTCAGGTGTGTTAAAGTCCTCTGTATATTGCATTAAGTAAGGAATGATAGCTGGGTCAACATCCCCTGTACGAGTTCCCATCATCACACCACCAAGTGGAGTGAAGCCCATTGAAGTATCAACAGATTGACCACCCTTAACAGCTGTAATAGATGCACCATTACCAATGTGGCAAGTAATCAATTTCAAGTCTTCTAATGGACGTCCCAAGAGTTTTGCAGCTTCTCCTGCTACAAACTGGTGACTTGTACCATGAGCACCGTATTTACGAACCTTGTTTTCTGTGTAATATTTTGTTGGTAGAGGGTAGCGATAAGCTTTCTCTGGCATAGTTGTGTGGAATGAAGTATCAAAAACAACTACACTGGTAATATCTGGCAACAATTCCTTGAAGGCACGAACACCTGCTGCATTGGCTGGATTGTGGAGAGGAGCTAACAAGCTCAACTCTTCAACTTTTTCTAAAACATCTCCCTCAACGACTGTTGATTCTTTGAAATATTCTCCACCTGCAACAACACGGTGGCCAACACCTGTAATCTCATCGTAAGCCTTGATAATATCGAAACGAATCAAGTCATCCAATAAAATTTTAACGGCTTGTGTATGATTTTCGATATCCAAAATTTGTTGTTCAGAACGGCCATCAAATTTTACAGTCGAAATTGAATCTTTCAAACCGATACGTTCAATCAAGCCTTTCGCCAATACTTTTTCTTCTGGCATTAAGTATAATTGCCATTTTAAACTTGAACTTCCTGCATTGATTGCAATTGTTTTTGTCATAACAAGACTCCTCTTTTAAGCGTTTTCATCTATTATATCAAAATCTATTTTATATTTCAGTACCTTGAGTCCATTTTTGAAAATTTTCTTTAAATTTCATTAAAACACTTGCATCTTGCAGGCTAGCAAGTGGATAAACAAAGGGTTCTACTGGTATTTCACTTTTCTTTTGTAAGATAAAAATCGTCTTGGATTGTTTAGCATTAGCAAAGAGATTTTCAGGGAGACTAATCATGGCAACCAGACTTGCCTCTTCTTTCAACCACCCTTTCAATAAATCACTTTGAGGACTGGTCAACAAATCACTCGGAGCGAGAAAAATAGCGTATCCATCTGACTTGAGATACTTAAGTCCTTGTTCCATGAGCAAGTGATGGGCGTAAGTATGTTCTTGACTAGAAGCAACTTGATGGCGCGACGCAACGGCATCATCAGGATAATAGCCGACAGGCAAGTCGCTGATGACCACGTCGCTTTCTTTGAGCATTTGTGGACGAGCAGCATCTCCTTGGACAAAGCCAGCCTGCAAGCCAATCACATCTGCCATGCTAGCTGCCAAATCAATCAGCAAATCATCCACTTCCATTCCCAAGTAATCCACCTTTTTATCAAGCGAGGTCAAGAAAGTAGCGCCCAAAATTCCCATCCCAGAACCCATTTCGAGGATAGTAATTTCATTATCTTTAAACAACTCTTCCACGATAAACACCAAAAGTAAAGCAATGGCGTCCGGCGTAAACTGGTGATTGGCCTGTAAAGGCTCCGTTTGTCCTGCCTTCATCAAGAGAAACTGGTAGGTCTTGAGCCACTCTTCTTTGCGAAGCACTAAGCGCTTAAGGGCTTGATTATTCTCCTTGACCTGATTTAGCTCAGTCTCACCATCCAGATAGATGCTGTTTTGCTCCACCAAGGCGTCATAAAAGTTGGTCGCTAAATCACTTTGGATGACTTGGACATTCTCTAGTAAATACGTATAAGCTTGTTCAATTTTTTCAAAATCCATATTCCTATCTTATCAAATTTCCCTTCTTTTTTCCATCCTTATAGAAAAATCACTCCCTGACTAGGCGAGTGATTTTTGGGCTACTGTAAAAAAGAGTTCTGAGTAATTTCCTTGAAACAAGTCTTCAGAGCTATAGAGGATCTGACTATGCACAGATGAAAAACCGTTCTCAATTAGCTGTTTTTCCAGTTCAGTCAATTCAAAGCCGTGATGGTTAGCTTCCGCCTTGGTAAAATCAGCAATGAGGAGTTGTCCATCTTTCCTCAAATGTTGATGAAACAGTGAGAGAGCTGCATCCACATCAGGCATATGATGAAGAACCCTACTAACGACAATGAGATCAAACTCTTTCTCCAAGGGACTTTTCAATAAATCTTGCTCCAAAAACTGGATATTCTTGATTTCTTGCTACTCCGCTTTCAAACGAGCTTGCTCCAGCATTTTCTCCGAAATATCCACCAATGTTACAGACTTGGCCTGTTTGGCTAGGGGCAAGGCTAATAGACCCGTCCCACCACCAAAATCCAGAATTTCTTTGTCTGATAGAAGATCAATCTGTTTCTCGACTGCTTGATAAACCAAGTTTGCAAGAAAGATATTTTTAGGGGAATCGAAAGTTTCTGCTTTGTGGTTAAAATCATGTTTCATATTTTTAGTTTAGCACAAAGTAGTTGAATTGACTAGGAATTCTCTTTCTTTTCAGACTTCTCTTCTGATTTTTTCTTTTCCGCTTGATTACTTGAATCAGTCACTACCTGTTCCTTTTTATCCGTTTTCTCTTCTTTGATTTTGACTGAAGGAAATAGGAACTCATATTGGCTCTTAGGCGTACGAACCGTCGTCACTAAGCTTGTTTTCTTGTTTTGATAGCTTACCTGACCTAGGTTAAAGACCTGTTCCCCACTTTCTTGCTCAACCTTATCTTTGGTTCGTTTGGCCATAGCAAAAGCGATTAACTTTTCTTTATTCAAAGCATAGTCTTGATAGTGGGCGACTTGTCTGTTCAAGTAAAATTGTAACAAAAGGCTAAAAATGGCTGCCATGATGACTGCATAAAGGAGAACTCCTGCCTTAACTTTTTGCTTTTTCCACACGATAGATGAACTCCCTTTCTAATCCTTTTTGAAACTGGAAACGAAAACGAACCAGTTGATTATCCTCTATAATCTGAGCTGATTTGAGGCCATAAACCATAGGCTGATACCCCCGTCCACTGGCATCGGTTTTCCGAAAATCGTCCGAATTGGACTTACTGATGGCGATTTCCTTGCCATCCTGCTTCATATAAATGCGATTGCCTTCTACTTTTTCGAACTGCGAACGGTCTAATTCTGCCTCCAGCTGGTCTACAAACAAGAGCCACTCTTTTTGCTCACTTTGCTGCTGGTAGCGAACTTCTGAAATGAGGAGCTGACTCATGGCTTGAAAGAGAAGTAAGCTTCCACTGATGACAATAAGGACAATCAGCGATTCTAACAGGGTAAAAGCCTTGATCTTATGGCTCTTTGATAGCCAACAACTGTTCTGAACCATGATAAACCTCCAATCCCTTTTCACTAGAAAACACCTGAATCTCAACTCCGTTTATCTTTACCTGATTTTGACCTGTCTGCAAAGCCATCTTAGCTACACGCAAGATCTCTTCTTTCTGCAAGATTTTTGCTTCTTCTTGCCTATTTTTCTGAATTTGGCCCAAAAGGAGGGTCGCAATGCTGGCAAAGATAGCTAGAGCAACTACGGCTTCCAGTAAAATCACTGCCCTAATTTTTTGTTTCCTTAATGCGTTTAATTTTTCCATTTCCTAGATATAATTGATAACGAATCGCTCCTTTACTGGTCTGAAATTCAACCTTAGCTAGGGACGAATTGCCCCCAGCTCGGTCAAATGTAATACTTTGGCCTGTTGGTGCTTGAATGCCTTTAGGAACTGTCAACTTTTGACTGCCATTGCTAATGGTCTTTCCGTCTATGCTCAAACTTGTCTTTTGCTGACTGGCTACACTGCGTTTTTGGGTTTCCCGATAGAGTTCTTCAAACTCCATAAAGAAAATCTGCTCCTCTACCGCCGCAAAAGTGGACTGAACAGAGCCGGACAAGCCCAAGGCAAGGATACTCACAAGTCCCAAAACTAAGAGACTTTCAAACATGGTAAAGGCCTTAATCATTGACTTTACGATTGGCTCCTCCGTTTTTATCATGGTATTCTTTATAAGCCTTAGCCTGTTCTTCTGTGATTCGCCCATCTGCTTGTAACTTACTTAGGCTAGCATCTTCATTCTTATCTAAGCTATAAAGTTCTGCCTGGCTTTCCACTACCTTAACAACAGCAGCTTTTCCTTTGTCATTGACCGCCTCTTTTTGCTTGGTCAAATTAGGTACAAAGAGCAAGAGAAGCACGCTGATGATGAGCAAGACCACCAACATTTCCACAAGCGTGAAAGCCTTCACTTTCGCTTTTTTCAAGAATGTCATCATTTTTTTCATTTTAAAAATTTACCTCCATATTTTGATACATGGGCATGAGCATTGCCGCGTAAAGTAAAACGATAATCAGAGCCACAAAGATAAAGACCAGTGGCTGCACCAGATTCATGGTGCGATTGACTCGGGTAAAAAAGGCTTCCCAAGTCTTTTCCGCATAGATTTCCAACTCGCTCCCCAGCTTGGACTTGACTTCCCCATACTCGATGATGAGACTCAACTCCTTTTTAAAGAAAGGATAGGTTCCTATAGTCTGAGAAAATTCCTGACCATTTTGTAGGGCTTGAGCCAGATTTTGACCGATTTCTTTAAAGAGCCGAGAACCTTGTTCCTGCATGATCTGAAAAATCTGCGTCAGCTCCATTCCCTGCGAAATCATATTCCCCCACTCACGCGCATAATAGGCTGTCAAATAGGTCTGAACAAATATTCCAAAGAAAGGAAGGCGTGCTAAGATAGAAAAGACGCGCATCTTAGAACTTCTTTTATAAAAAGTTAGCGCTAAAAGGGCAAGTATGGAAACAAAACCTACCATTCCTAGAAAAATTTGTGGCAGATTACCAATAATTTGGGTGGCAATATTGCTACTATCCAGTTGTGGTAGTAGGTAGTTACGTAACCCCAGCATGATTAAGAGAAGAAATCCCAGCAAAATCAAAGGATAGGTCGCTACTTCAATTAATTTTTTCTTGACCTTGGCCAGATTGTCTAGATATTCTTCTATCTTTCCCAAACTCAGGTGGAGATTTCCATGGACTTCCGCTAGAGATAACTGAGTGACAATGGCACTTGAAAAACCCAAACTTTCCATCATTTCTGAGAATGATTTCCCCTGAGACAAGCCTGTACGCATCTGGGTCACACACTGCTTATCCAACAAGGCACTCCTATCTAAAAAGGAGATGGTCTCCACCAGATGAAAACCGCTGGAAAAGAGATTGTTAAACAAGGTGATGATATTTTTTTGCTTAGCTGTAGCTAATTTTTTCCGTTTCAGCCTGAAGACTTGTGATATGTCCATCTTTAAGAAGCTGGTCAACCTGTTCATTCCAGCTAGTTGGCTGGTGTTCTTGATAGTCTTTGTTGGCAAAGTCAACGATTCCTCCTCCCCCGATTAATCTCTGGTAGCAGACTCCTTGCAGAACGACTGCCAATTCCTCCTCACTCACACCCAACTCCAGCAGGCGCTCATAAACACCTCGAATACTCTTGGCATGAATGGTTGAAAAGACTGTCGCCCCTGTCAAACTAGCTCTAACCACTGCACGTGCCGTTTCGCTGTCCCTAATTTCTCCGATAATCAGGAGATCAGGACGATGCCGTAGGGAAAGTTTGATGAGATTTTCATAGGTAAGCCCTATCGCCTCATTCAACTGCAACTGGAGCATATCGTCCTGCTTAATCTCGACTGGATCTTCAATGGACATGACTTGCTGTCCTTTAAAGAGAGATTTAGCTAATTCGTGCATCAGGGTTGTCTTGCCACTTCCGACTGGACCAGCAAAAAGATAGAGACCACGTTGCCTGTACTGATTGCCCAGTTCTTCGATATCCTGAAACCAAAAATGCAAATCCTGCTCCTCATTATGCAACAAGCGAATCACTAAGCTCTCATGCCCTCGATAGTCGCCTACAGTAGATAAACGTAAGGACGCCATCTTCTGGTCATATTCATAATCACAAGAACCAAGTTGACTACGTCGCTTTTCTCCCACATTCATACCCGCCACAAACTTAAAGTGACTGATAACGGCCGCAAACTTTTCAAAATCATAGCTACCAATTTTACAGCGCTCGTCTCCTACCCTCATATGAAGCTCATAAGCGTCTAACTTAGGAACAAAATAAATATCCTGCGCCCCTTTTTTCCGAGCCGAACGAATGATTTCTTGTGCAATTTCTTGAACCATACTTACCTCCTCACCTATACTATTCGCAAAGAGTTGGAAAAAATAAAAAAGCAACTCCAAAAAAGTTACTTTTTCTCTATTTTAATTTCATACGGCAAGAACGGTGCCTTTCCTGACCTGTTTGTTTTTCATAGCCTGGGCGTAGTTTTTCATCTGGGATGACCTGCTCGTCCTGCAAAAGGGCCAAAGAATGGTATTGTTGTAAATATTCATCACATTCATCACACCAGCGTTGGTCTTCCGGATCCCAAAAAATGGTCATCAAGTCACTTCTACTTTTATAAAGAGGAGATTCTTGTTCCAATCTAAACCAGCAAGTTTTGTAGTATTTGAGAGCATCATAATACTGGTCAAATTTTCTACTTGCTATAATATCTTCTTCCCAACCTTCTAAGAACCACCACGGTTCAAAATCTCCGTACATTTCTATAACACGATACATATTCATTCATTCCTTTGTACCGTATATTATAACCAATTCCGCCAGACAAGAAAAGAAATATGCTCATTTCTTAATTTCCAGATAAAAAATCCAGCCATCTTATGATGACTGAATTTCTATTTGCTTATGTTCCAAAATCTTGTTACTACCTAGGCTTCCGAGATATCGTTTTCGATAATGACCTTGATTGCATGGTGGTCTGCTGCCTTACTGAAGACTTCATAGGCTTTTTCAATTTCACTGAGTTTGAAATAATGAGTTACCAATTTTTCTGGTTCAATCTTATGACTTTCAAGAGCTTTCAACAATTGTGGAGTTGTATTTGTAGATACCAAACCAGTTGTTACATTGATGTTGCGAATCCAAAGCTTGTCCAAATCAAATTCAACTGGTTTACCATGTACACCACAGTTGGCAACCGTTCCGTCTACACCAATAATCTTTTGACAGAAATCAAATGTTGCAGGAATACCAACAGCTTCGATGGCAACGTCCACACCGCGGCCATCTGTCAAATCATAAATTTCTTTAATCGCTTTTTCAGGGTCTGAAGAATTAATCTTATGAGTCGCACCAAATGATACAGCAGTTTCCAAGCGGTTATCGTCTAAGTCCACCATAATCAATTTAGCTGGTGAATAGAATTGGGCTGTCAAAAGAGCAGCCAATCCAACTGGACCTGAACCGATAATGGCTACGCTACAACCAGGTTCTACTTTTCCTTTCAAGACACCAATTTCATACCCAGTAGGCAAAATGTCTGATAGCATAACCAAGGCTTCATCTGACAAGTCTTCTGGAGTATGGTAAAGAGTGTTATCTGCATGAGGGACACGTAGATACTCAGCTTGCATACCGTCAATCAAGTGACCGAAAATCCAACCCCCTTCGTCTTCACAGTGGGCATAAATTCCTTTTTTACAGTAGTAGCATTTACCACAGGCACAAACACAAGAAATCAAGACCTTGTCGCCTTTTTTGAAATTCGAAACTCCTTCTCCAACTTCTTCAACAATCCCAATCCCTTCGTGACCAAGAATGGTACCACTTTGGCAAGCGGGAACATCCCCTTTGATAATATGGAGGTCTGTTCCACAAATAGTAGTTTTTACGATACGCACAATAGCGTCTGTTGGCTTGCGAATCACTGGTTTGTCAACGTCAACAAAAGAAGCAAGTCCTTGTTTAACATAAGTATAGGCTTTCATAAAGCACTCCTCCTTTTTTATTTGTACTGTTTATAATATAATTGTAAGCCTTTTCATTTGCTTCTTCAAGTGTTTTTGTGATTTTTTTAACTATTTTATTTACCAGTAAAGCAATATAGATAAAAAAGCAGAAGCTAGTCTGCTTTCATCCTTAACAAAGAGAAATTTCACTACTCCATAAGAACTTTCGATTAACATCAAACGACTAAACAAAAATGATATTACTGATAGATGGAGAATATTCTTCTATATCATTGAAACACTAGGACATCCAAAACAATTGCACTTTCAGTAAATTTCTATACTAAAATTACGAATAATCTCTGCAATATTATCTAAGTTGCAATATATATTAGACATTTTACTAACAATTTTTATAATATCGTTTGTCTTTAAGAGCACAATAACGGCCTTGCTTCTCACTTAACGAGATTCAAGACCGTTATTTAAGATTTTTATTTTATAGCTCTATCTTCTACTATTTGATTGTGTTGAAGATGAACTTGATGTACTGCTAGAGCTACTACTTGAGCTTGGTGTAGATGAGAAACTACCAATAATACTTGACCAAGCATTTTGGTAATCTGCTTCACTTCCTCCAATAGCAAAGTGATAGCTTGTCGTAGGAGCTCCCGTCTTGGTAGCCCAATAGCTCGTTACAGTAGAACCTGAAAGATCCACTGTTCTTCCATTAACGGATACTTTGCCAGGCTTCTGCCCTGTTGATCTGAGGACCTGAGACTGGGTCACACTAGAATCAAGATTAAAGCGTTCATTGCCCCAAACACCAGGCTCAGCCTGTTGGATAGCATTGACCAAGTGGGCCATATATTTGGCATTTCGATAATGCCCAGCCCCCTTAGCCATTGGACGGTTGTCATCATGACCTAGCCAACCACCTAGAGTCAATCTTGGTGTCGAAAGCATGAGCCACATATTTTCATCCTCGTTGGTTGTACCAGTCTTACCAATCCAGTCTGCACGAGCTAAACTTGAATTGATAGAAGCCAAGTCCGTTTGGAAACTTGAAGTGATCCGAGATGAAATCACCTCACGAAGCAAACTCTGCATAATCGTTGCTGTTGCCTTCGAATACACTTGAACTGGTTTGTCTTGGAATTCATAGATTACTGTGCCATCAGATGATTCAATCTTAGAAATCACATGTTTCTGATGGTAGACACCGTTATTAGCAAGTGTTTGATAACCATTGGTATGCTGGGCAACTGTAACTTCAATACCACCGCCCATAGGCAGACTTTCGATACCGTACTCTGGAATCTCGTAACCCATTTTCTCCATATAGCTCTTAACATCGACACCTTTTTCACGAAGCATGCGATAGGTCCAATAGGCTGGAATATTCCATGAATAGTTTAAAGCATCACCTAAATTGACCATATCTGTGCCTTTACTACTACCATGCACAATCGGACTACCATTTGCAAAATTTGTAGGATAATTTGACAATATGCTAGCACTTCCCATCAAACCTTGGTCAATGGCAATTCCGTAGGCCAGCAAAGGCTTGGTTGTAGAGGCTGGTGAACGCTTGGTGTCAAAGGCGTGATTGTTTTGGTTAGTCTGGTAATTACGACCACCAACAAAGCCTAGAACAGCCCCCGTTTTATTGTCCATCAAAACATTCCCTACTTCAGGCTGCCCAGTCGAATCATCTACCAAATGACCATAGTTAGCAACTGCATTTTGCATGGCCGCATGGATTTTTTTATTGATCGTTGTAGTAATTTTGTAGCCACCATTACTTAGTTCCTGCTCAGCTCTCTCATGATAAGCCTTTCGAATCGCTTCATTTTTCAACTCTTGGTTAGAGACATTGTCCTGTCGAACTAAATAATCATACATACGGTCTGTCGCTTCAGCCATAGCTGTAAAGTAGAGATAATCCCTCGAAACAACATTGACAGTTCCTGATGGCAAGAAGTCTTGTTTGAGATTATAGTCCTTGTACTGGTCGTATTCTTCCTGAGTCAGAGCACCCGTGCGGTACATGTTGTAGAGAACATCCTTGGCCCGCTTCAAACCAAGTTCTAAGTCTTCATCACTCTTTAACTCTCCAGTATTTTCATAAGGAGAATAAGTAATCGGACTCTGTGGCAAACCTGCTAGGAAGGCAGCTTGGGGAATACTCAACTTGTTGGCATCGATACCGAAAATCCCTTCAGCAGCTTGCTGGGCACCTGCAATATTCTGTCCTTTATGATTTCGACCAAAGGGAGCAACATTGAGATAAGTCGTCAAGATTTCATCCTTACTCATGCTACGTTCCAAGGCAAGGGCATCAACAATTTCTGTAGCCTTACGAGCCAAAGTCGGAGCATCTCCGACCACTTGTTGCTTGATTAACTGTTGGGTCAAGGTCGAGCCCCCGCTAGATGAGCCCAAACCTGCAAAGGTTCCCAAAGTCGCTCGAATCACAGCTTTTGGCACAACCCCGTTATGTTCAAGAAAATGTTCATCCTCAGTAGCAACGATAGCCTTTTTGAGATTGTCCGATATTTCCCCAGATGAAACAGAAGTTCGCAGTAGGTCACTCTCGATAGAAGCAATGACACTCCCATCTGCATAAACAATTTCTGAGATGGAAGAAATATTTTTAACCTGCTTTACCAAGTCCTCCGCTTGGGGAACCTTAGCCTTGTCAAACAAAGCAACTCCATAACCAAGAGCTACACCTGCACCAAAAAGTCCACCGATAAAGCCTAGAATAAAGAGAGTATTCAGAATGCCCTTAATAGCAACTAAAATGCTACCTAGGATAGCCAGAACTTTCCCACCTGTCCCATCCGACTTCTTCACTTCTGAGACTTTCTCTGACTTTTTATGATTTATTTTTGATTTTACTCGCTGGAAAAATTCCAGCATTTTTCGTTTTAATTCATTTAATTGATTTTGCATGGATTTCCTCACTGTAACTATTATACCATAAAAGGGAAACTTTCAATAAAATAGCCACTTTCTTCCCTATTCTACTAGGCTATTGCCCAAGTTTGTGATACAATAGATAGAAACAATATTTTTAAAAAGGAGAAAAGACATATGCACATTTTTGATGAGCTAAAAGAGCGTGGTTTGATTTTTCAAACGACTGATGAAGAAGCTTTGCGTAAAGCCCTAGAAGAAGGTCAAGTTTCTTATTATACTGGCTACGATCCAACTGCTGACAGCCTTCACCTAGGCCACCTTGTCGCAATCTTGACAAGTCGTCGCTTGCAACTAGCAGGTCACAAACCTTATGCGCTCGTTGGCGGTGCTACAGGTCTCATCGGAGATCCGTCCTTCAAAGATGCTGAACGTAGTCTCCAAACAAAAGACACAGTAGATGGCTGGGTCAAGTCTATCCAAGGACAACTTTCTCGTTTTCTTGATTTTGAAAATGGCGAAAACAAGGCTGTCATGGTCAACAACTACGACTGGTTTGGCAGCATCAGCTTCATTGATTTCCTCCGTGATATCGGAAAATACTTCACTGTAAACTACATGATGAGCAAGGAGTCTGTGAAAAAACGGATCGAAACAGGAATTTCATACACTGAGTTTGCCTACCAAATCATGCAAGGTTACGACTTCTTCGTTCTTAACCAAGACCACAACGTAACGCTTCAAATCGGTGGTTCTGACCAGTGGGGAAATATGACAGCTGGTACTGAATTGCTTCGTCGTAAGGCTGACAAGACAGGCCACGTAATCACTGTTCCATTGATCACAGATGCAACTGGTAAGAAATTTGGTAAATCAGAAGGAAATGCCGTCTGGCTTAATCCTGAAAAGACTTCTCCATACGAAATGTACCAATTTTGGATGAACGTGATGGACGCAGACGCTGTTCGCTTCTTGAAGATCTTTACTTTCTTGTCACTTGATGACATTGAAGACATCCGTAAACAATTTGAAGCAGCTCCACACGAACGCTTGGCTCAAAAAGTCTTGGCTCGTGAAGTCGTTACACTTGTTCACGGCGAAGAAGCCTACAAAGAAGCCCTCAACATCACTGAGCAACTCTTTGCAGGAAACATCAAAAATCTTTCTGTCAAAGAGCTCAAACAAGGACTTCGTGGAGTGCCAAACTACCAAGTTCAAGCAGATGAAAACCACAATATCGTGGAACTGCTCGTCTCATCTGGTGTAGTTAACTCAAAACGCCAAGCCCGTGAAGATGTTCAAAATGGAGCCATCTACATCAACGGCGACCGCATCCAAGACCTTGACTATGTCTTGAGTGACGCAGATAAGCTTGAGAACGAACTGACTGTTATCCGTCGTGGGAAGAAAAAATACTTTGTTCTTACATATTAAAAAGTAGACTGGAGGCATTTGCCATCCAGTCCTTTTTTTGCTAGACTTAAACTATGAATACAAACCTTAAACCCAAACTTCAGCGCTTCGCTTCTGCGACTGCCTTTGCCTGTCCTATCTGCCAAGAAAATCTGACTCTGGTAGAGAGTAGTCTCAAATGCAACAATCGCCATTCTTTTGACTTGGCTAAATTCGGCTATGTCAATCTAGCCCCACAAATCAAGCAATCTGCTAACTACGACAAAGAAAACTTCCAAAATCGTCAACAAATCCTAGAAGCCGGCTTTTATCAGGCTATTCTAGAGGCCGTTTCTGATTTACTTTCAAACTCAAAAAATGCCAAAACAATTTTAGATATCGGTTGTGGTGAAGGTTTCTATTCTCGCAAACTCCAAGAACGTCATCCTGACAAAACCTTCTATGCCTTTGATATTTCAAAAGATTCTATCCAAATCGCTGCCAAGAGCGAACCCAACTGGGCAGTCAACTGGTTCGTTGGTGACTTGGCTCGTCTTCCTATAAAAGACGCTAGCATGGATATCCTGCTTGATATCTTCTCACCTGCCAACTATGGAGAATTTCGTCGCGTTTTATCCAAAGACGGTATCTTGATAAAGGTTATTCCAACTAAAAATCACCTCAAGGAAATCCGTCAGAAGGTACAAGACCAGCTGACAAACAAGGATTATTCTAATCAAGATATCAAGGAGCATTTCCAGGAACACTTTACCATCCTATCTAACCAAACGGCCTCTCTGACTAAGACTATCACAGCAGATCAGCTCCAAGCCCTACTCAGCATGATCCCCTTACTCTTTCACGTTGACCAGACTAAGATTGACTGGAGCCAACTGACAGAAATTACCATTGAAGCTGAGATTCTGGTTGGGAAAGTACTATAATTGACACAAAAACCGCATTTCAAAAAGATTTGCGGTTTTAAATTTCAATTTTTAAACTATCTATCCGAAAAATTTAGGAAATTTACCAATTCTAAGTTCTAATCTTTATTTTCGATTCGAAATAACAAACTTATCAATAAATAGTAAGTGAAATAAGGCAAGTGTAATTCCCGATAAGCACCCATGATAAGAGATTTCTTGATGATTGAGAGGAAACAAATCGTGGTTACCTATATAGAGGCAGGTCAAAATGATAAATAAAATCCAAAATAAACCCTACATTCTTAAAATAACTTAGTACATAAATGACAATGCTGTCGCCGCCATCAATATTGCAAGAACTATTTTCCAAATTTTTTTATTTTTTCCAAAAATCTTATCAGGTAACAAGCTTATTACAAGAAAGGTAATAAACAACACCAATTTAAGTGTATATATCATAAAAACACCTTCTTCCTTATAATTATATTATAACACTTTATGTAAGCGAATACAATAAATATGAGGTGTTCAACTACGAAGAAACATAAGGATGAAAGACAGTAAAAACCAGCATTTCTAGGCCTTCACTGCATCTAGAATTTCTCTATTTTTAGACAAAATTAACCAAAATCCACATCAATCAAAAAAAGCGAATTTCAATCGAAATTCGCTTTATAGGAAAGTGTATTAGTATAAATCTTGTATCTTAGTTCAAGTGCCAGATATCTTCGTTGTACTGAGCGATTGTACGGTCAGATGAGAAGAATCCTGCTTTAGAAATGTTAACGATAACTTTATCCAACCATGCGTCACGGTCTTCGTAGTCAGTAAGCATTTGCTCTTTGACTTTGATGTAGTCTTCCAAGTCAAGAAGAGTCATGAACCAGTCTTTGTTGATCAATTCATTGTAAAGACGTTCCAAGCGCTCTTTGTTTCCAGCTGCAAGAACTGCATCGCTAACGATGAAGTCAACCAATGGTTTGATAGCTTCACGAGCGTAGAATTCGCTTGATTTGTAAGCTGCTTTTGCGTAAAGGTCGATAACAGTTTCTGAATCTTCACCAAAGATATAGATGTTTTCGTCGCCAACCAACTCAGCGATTTCCACGTTAGCACCGTCCATAGTACCAAGAGTCAAAGCTCCGTTCAACATGAATTTCATGTTACCAGTACCTGAAGCTTCTTTAGAAGCAAGTGAGATTTGTTCTGAGATATCACATGCTGGGATAAGGAAGCTTGCTGCAGTAACGTTGTAGTTTTCAACCATAACTACTTGCAAGTGTGGAGCTACTGCTGGATCGTTAGCAATAACTTCTGACATGCAAAGGATCAAGTGGATGATATCTTGAGCAATTGTGTAGGCTGGAGCTGCTTTACCACCAAAGAAGATTGTGATTGGGCGAGCAGGGATGTTGCCAGCTTTGATGTCAAGGTATTTGTGGATCACGTACAAAGCGTTCATTTGTTGGCGTTTGTACTCGTGAAGACGTTTGATTTGGATATCAAAGATAGAGTTTGGATTGATTTCCACACCTTGGTGTTCTTTCAAGTGACGAGCCAATTTACGTTTGTTGTGAGCCTTGATGCTTTCCAATTTTTCTTTGACAGCTGCTTTGTCTTCATAAGACAAAAGTTTTTCAAGCTCATCTGCTTCATGGTGCCAACCTTCTCCAAGAATCTCATCCAAGTAGTGAGACAATCTTGGGTTAGCATGCATGAGCCAACGACGGAAAGTGATACCGTTTGTTTTGTTGTTGAATTTTTCTGGGTAAAGGTCGTAGAAAGCTTTTAACTCAGAGTTCTTCAAGATTTCAGTGTGAAGTGCTGCAACCCCGTTAACGCTGTATCCGTAGTGGATATCCATGTGAGCCATGTGAACACGTCCGCTCTCATCGATAATTTGAACAGCTGGGTCTTTGTATTCTGCTTTCACGCGACGATCCAATTCTTCGATGATTGGTACCAAGTGAGGAACCACTTCTTGCAAGAATTCAAGAGGCCATTTTTCAAGGGCTTCAGCAAGGATTGTGTGGTTAGTGTAGGCAGTCATGCTACGAACAATTGAGATTGCTTCGTCAAGTTCGATACCACGAGCAGTCAAAAGACGGATCAATTCAGGGATAACCATTGATGGGTGAGTATCGTTGATTTGTACAACTGCGTAGTCAGCAAGGTCATGCAAGTTGCTTCCTTTTTCGATTGCTTCGTCGATGATCAATTGCGCACCGTTTGAAACCATGAAGTATTGTTGGAAGATACGAAGCAATTCACCTTGACGGTCACTATCATCTGGGTAAAGGAAAAGAGTCAAGTTGCGAGCGATGTCTGTCTTGTCAAAGTTGATACCGTCTTTAATGATTGAAGAATCAACTGAATCCAAGTCAAACAAACGCAAGCGGTTCTTAGTTTCTGTCTTGTAACCAGGTACATCGATATCGTAAAGAGTTGATGTCAAAGTAAAGTCTGCAAATGGTACTTGGTAGCTACGGCTTGAGCGAACCAACCAGTTTTGCTCTGTCAACCATGCATTTGGAATTGTTTCTTGTTGGTTGTTTTTAAGAACTTGTTGGAAAAGACCGTAGTGGTAGTTAAGACCAACACCGTCACCGTTCAAACCAAGAGTAGCAATTGAGTCGATAAAGCAGGCAGCCAAACGTCCCAAACCACCATTACCAAGAGATGGTTCCAATTCAACTTCTTCAACTTCGATCAAGTCTTTACCTGCAGCTGCAAGTTCTTTTTTAACATCGTCGTAAAGACCAAGGTTGATCAAGTTGTTTGACAAGAGTTTACCAATCAAGAACTCAGCTGAGATATAGTAAACTTTCTTTTTACCAGTGTTGACTGGTTTTTGACTGCTTGCAAGCTTGCTGTAGTTAAGAAGAGCAAGGTAAAGCTCTTCATTGCTACATTCTGCAATGGTTTTATTGTAACGATTTTGTACAAATTCTTGTAGTGATAACATGTTTAAGGTGTCTCCTGATATTGTATTATTTCTTTAAATCTACCAAATTTTCATTGATTCGGCGATAGATTGTTGTCAAGTCAAGCAAGCCTTCCTCGACAGCTGGTGTCAATTGATCTTCAGTCATACGCCAAGACCAGTTTCCACCAAGGGTAGATGGGAAGTTCATACGAGCTGCCTCATCCAATTCTAGCAAATCTTGCATAGTTGCAATTGCCATGAAGCTAACTGATGAAAAGACTGTACGAAGCATAGCATGTGGCACTGTTTCGTATTCTTTACGGTTAGTGTAGCGCGCCATGTATTCACGAGTCGCATCATCGATCTCGTTACGGTACCAACCAAGGACCGTATTGTTATCGTGTGTTCCTGTGTACATAACTGAGTTAGCAGGTGCCAAGTGTGGGCTATCGATGCTTTCGTCTTCTGGGTTGAAGGCAAATTGAAGGATCTTCATTCCTGGGAAGCCAGTACGTTCACGCAATTCGATAACTTCATCTGTCATGAAGCCAAGGTCTTCAGCGATGATGTTGAGCTCACCAAGTTCTTCCTTAACGGCTGCAAAAAGCTTGTAGCCAGGACCTTTCACCCACTCACCAGGTGCTGCTGTATCGGAACCAGCAGGGATTTCCCAGTAAGATTCGAAGCCACGGAAGTGGTCGATACGAACGATGTCGTAGATTTTAAAGCTTTCACGCAAGCGTTCAATCCACCATTTGTAACCGTCTTTGTCCATTGCTTCCCAGTCATAGATTGGGTTACCCCAAAGCTGACCAGTTGCAGAGAACTCATCTGGTGGACATCCTGCGATGCAAGTAGCCTTACCATTGACATCTGTCTTGAAGAGGTGTGGATTTGCCCACATATCACTTGAATCTTCCGCTACATAGATTGGCATGTCTCCAACGATTTCGATGTGGTTGTCGTTAGCGTAAGCTTTCAATTTCAACCATTGTTGGAAGAAGAAGTATTGAGTCACACGGTGGTAAACCAACTTGTCTGCCAATTGTTCACGGTAGCTTTCAAGTGCTGAAGCTTTACGAGCACGGGCATCTGCATCTGGCCACTCAGTCCAAGCAAGATTGTCAAAATGCTCTTTGATAGCCATATACTCTGCAAAGAGTTCAAGCCATGATTGGTTGTCTTGAGCAAATTTCTCAAAATCTTTAACATCTCCTACTTCCAAGAAACGTTTTACCGCTTTTTCTAAAAGAGGACGACGTGCATAGTAGATTTTCGCATAGTCAACTTCAGACGCATCACTACCAAAGTCAACCCCTTCAAGGTCACTTGCTTGTAACAAGCCTTGCTCCACTAAGATATCCAAATCGATAAAATGAGTGTTCCCTGCAAAGGCTGAGAAAGATTGGTAAGGAGAGTCTCCGTAACTAGTTGTTCCTAGTGGAAGGATTTGCCAGTAACGTTGTTTTGTGCGAACCAAGAAATCAACGAAGTCGTAAGCACTTTTACCAAATGATCCGATTCCGTATGCTCCTGGAAGAGAAGAAATGTGCATCAACACACCACTTTGACGTTTTTTCATAATAAGCACCTCATGTGTTTATAGTTAGATATTACATTTTTATGAACGCAAACGTTTGCGCTACTACTAGTATAGCTTATTTTCTTGATAAATGCAAGCGGTTTTAAATAACTTTTTTGATTATTTTTTAAAAATTTTTTCTTCTTACTCGTATATATATTCTTTCAGGAAACAAACAAAATAGGAATAAGGCTTTCACTTATCTTATTAAGCAAAAATAAAGTGAGAATCCTCTCTACTTTCCATTTGTAAATTAGGCAATCGTTTTCCCAACTTTTTTTAAATTTAAAACAAAACCGATTTTTGGGATTTTCTACTATTATAAACAAATAAAACGCTTACCCTTTTCGTGAATTTTTTTAAAATTTTTACAAAAAACACTTGCAACCGCTTTCCGATTGTGCTATACTAGTCCCATAAAGGAAAACGTTTGCGTTTCCTCATTATAAAATTTGTTATTCTTTAGGAGGAATACACTATGTCATCTAAATTCATGAAAAGCGCTGCTGTGCTTGGAACTGCTACACTTGCTAGCTTGCTTTTGGTAGCTTGCGGAAGCAAACCTGCTGAAAAAGCTGCTGATGCTGGTTCATCTGAAGCGAAAGAAATCACTCTTTACGTTGAAGACCAATACAAAGCTTTTGCTGAATCAGCTGCAAAAGCTTACGAAAAAGAAGCTGGCGTAAAAGTGACTATCAAAACCGGAGACCAAATGGGTGGTCTTGACAACCTTTCTCTAGATAACCAATCTGGTAAAGCTGCTGACGTTATGATGGCACCATACGACCGTGTAGGTAGCCTTGGTACTGACGGCCAACTTTCAGAAGTGAAGTTGAGCGACGGCGCTAAAACAGATGATAAAACTAAATCTCTTGTAACAGCTGCTGACGGTAAAGTTTACGGTGCTCCTGCCGTTATCGAGTCACTTGTTATGTACTACAACAAAGACTTGGTAAAAGAAGCTCCAAAAACATTTGCTGACTTGGAAAACCTTGCTAAAGATAGCAAATACGCATTCGCTGGTGAAGATGGAAAAACTTCTGCTTTCCTAGCTGACTGGACAAACTTCTACTTTGCATACGGACTTCTTGCTGGTAACGGCGGTTACGTATTCGGACAAAACGGTAAAGACGCTAAAGACATCGGTCTTGCAAACGACGGCGCTATCAAAGGTGTAGAATACGCTAAATCTTGGTATGAAAAATGGCCTAAAGGTATGCAAGATACTGAAGGAGCTGGAAACCTAATCCAAACTCAATTCCAAGAAGGTAAAACAGCTGCTATCATTGACGGACCTTGGAAAGCTAAAGCCTTCAAAGACGCTAAAGTAAACTACGGTGTTGCAACTATCCCAACTCTTCCAAACGGAAAAGACTACGCAGCATTCGGTGGTGGTAAAGCTTGGATCATCCCATCAAGCACTAAGAACCTTGAAGCTGCTCAAAAATTTGTAGACTTCCTTGTTTCAACTGAAGAACAAAAAGCCTTCTACGATACAACTAACGAAATCCCAGCTAACACTGAAGCTCGTTCATACGCTGAAGGTAAAAACGATGAGTTGACAACAGCTGTTATCAAACAGTTCAAGAACGCTCAACCAATGCCAAACATCTCTCAAATGTCAGCAGTTTGGGACCCAGCTAAAACAATGTTGTTTGAAGCTGTAAGTGGTAAGAAAGATGCTAAAACAGCTGCTAACGATGCTGTAACATTGATCAAAGAAACAATCAAACAAAAATTTGGTGAATAAAAAGTTTGTTCAAGGGGGGTGGAATTCAAATCCCCCTTTGAATTTATCAATAAAAAACATATATAGTTTAGGTTTTGATTAGAAACCAGTATCCTATGAAAGGAGTTATTATGGAAAAGCAACAACCTAGTAAAGCAGCCCTGCTGTCTATCATTCCTGGGTTAGGACAGATTTACAATAAACAAAAGGCCAAAGGTTTTATCTTCCTTGGTGTAACCATCGTATTTGTCCTTTATTTCCTAGCACTTGCATCCCCTGAATTGAGCAACCTCATCACTCTTGGTGACAAGCCAGGTCGTGATAATTCCCTCTTCATGCTGATTCGCGGTGCCTTCCATTTAATCTTTGTAGTTGTTTATGTACTCTTTTATTTCGCAAATATCAAAGATGCACATACAACTGCCAAACACATTAATAATGGTATTCCAGTAGCACTTACCTTTAAAGAAATGGTCAAAGGAATCTATGAGAATGGTTTCCCTTACCTCTTAATCATTCCATCTTACATTGCCATGACTTTTGCGATTATCTTCCCAGTTATCGTAACCTTGATGATCGCCTTTACCAACTACGACTTCCAACACTTGCCACCAAACAAATTGTTGGACTGGGTTGGTTTGACCAACTTTACAAACATCTGGAGCTTGAGTACCTTCCGTTCTGCCTTTGGTTCTGTTCTTTCTTGGACTATCATCTGGGCTTTATCTGCCTCAACTTTACAGATCGTGATTGGTATCTTCACAGCTATCATTGCTAACCAACCATTTATCAAAGGAAAACGTATCTTTGGTGTTATTTTCCTTCTTCCTTGGGCTGTCCCAGCCTTCATCACCATCTTGACATTCTCAAACATGTTTAATGATAGTGTTGGTGCTATCAACACTCAAGTCTTGCCGATCTTTGCTAAATTCCTTCCTTTCCTTGATGGGGCTCTTATCCCTTGGAAAACAGACCCTACTTGGACTAAGGTTGCCTTGATTATGATGCAAGGTTGGCTTGGATTCCCATATATCTACGTTTTGACTTTGGGTATCTTGCAATCTATTCCTAACGACCTTTATGAAGCAGCTTATATTGACGGTGCTAATGCTTGGCAAAAATTCCGCAACATCACTTTCCCAATGATCTTGGCTGTTGCAGCACCTACTTTGATTAGCCAATACACCTTCAACTTTAACAACTTCTCTATCATGTACCTCTTCAATGGTGGAGGTCCTGGTAGTGTCGGAGGAGGAGCTGGTTCAACAGATATCTTGATTTCATGGATCTACCGTTTGACAACAGGTACATCTCCTCAATACTCAATGGCGGCAGCTGTTACCTTGATTATCTCTATCATTGTCATCTCAATCTCTATGATCGCATTCAAGAAACTACACGCATTTGATATGGAGGATGTCTAAGATGAATAACTCAATTAAACTCAAACGTAGACTGACTCAAACCCTTACTTACCTCTACTTAATTGGCCTATCAATCGTGATTATCTATCCACTTTTGATTACCATCATGTCAGCCTTTAAAGCAGGTAACGTCTCAGCCTTTAAACTAGATACTAATATCGACCTCAATTTTGATAACTTTAAAGGTCTCTTCACTGAAACCTTGTACGGTACTTGGTACCTCAACACTTTGATTATCGCCTTAATTACTATGGCTGTTCAAACAAGTATTATCGTACTTGCTGGTTATGCTTATAGCCGTTACAATTTCTTGGCTCGTAAACAAAGTTTGGTCTTCTTCTTGATTATCCAAATGGTGCCAACAATGGCCGCTTTGACTGCCTTCTTCGTTATGGCACTTATGTTGAACGCCCTTAACCACAGCTGGTTCCTCATCTTCCTTTATGTTGGTGGGGGTATCCCGATGAATGCTTGGCTCATGAAGGGCTACTTCGATACAGTGCCAATGTCTCTAGACGAATCTGCAAAACTAGACGGTGCAGGACACTTCCGCCGCTTCTGGCAAATTGTTCTTCCACTTGTTCGCCCAATGGTTGCCGTACAAGCTCTCTGGGCCTTCATGGGACCTTTTGGAGACTATATCCTCTCTAGTTTCTTGCTTCGTGAGAAAGAATACTTTACTGTTGCCGTAGGTCTCCAAACCTTCGTTAGCAATGTGAAAAACATGAAGATTGCCTACTTCTCAGCAGGTGCTATCCTCATCGCCCTTCCAATCTGTATTCTCTTCTTCTTCCTACAAAAGAACTTTGTTTCAGGACTTACAAGTGGTGGCGACAAGGGATAATATATCCCCGCCACCCTTTTTCATTTTATACTCTTCGAGAATCTCTTCAAACCACGTCAGCTTCACCTTGCCGTAGTACGGTTACTGACTTCGTCAGTTCTAACCACAACCTCAAAACAGTGTTTTGAGCAACCTGCGGCTAGATTCCTAGTTTGCTCTTTGATTTTCATTGAGTATTAGCGATTGTTACTGTAAGTAATACCCTTACAACAAGCAATTTTTCTCCTAGACTTGAAATAAAGCACATTTCTCTATATAATAATACTCATATAGAAAACACCTTTTAGAAAGATACCTATGCTTCCATATCCATTTTCCTATTTTTCAAGTATTTGGGGATTTCGTAAGCCCCTGTCCAAACGTTTCGGACTCAACTGGTTTCAGCTTCTCTTTACCAGTATCTTCCTTATCAGCTTATCTATGGTACCTATTGCCATCCAAAACAGCTCACAGGAGACTTATCCGCTAGAAACCTTTATCGATAATGTCTATGAACCATTGACAGATAAGGTTGTCCAGGATCTCTCTGAACACGCTACAATTGTTGATGGTAAATTAACTTATACTGGAACAGCTAGTCAAGAGCCTTCTATTGTGATCGGTCCAAGTCAAAGCAAGGAATTACCTAAGGACTTGCAACTGCATTTCGATACGAATGAGCTAGTCATCAGCAAAGAAAGTAAAGAACTGACCCGTGTCTCTTACCGAGCGATTGAGACTGAGAGTTTCAAAAGTAAAGACAGCTTGACCCAAGCCATTTCTAAAGACTGGTACCAGCAGAATCGTGTCTATATCAGTCTCTTTCTAGTTCTCGGTGCGAGCTTCCTCTTTGGTTTGAATTTCTTTATCGTCTCTCTAGGAGCGAGTCTTCTCCTTTATATCACTAAGAAATCACGCCTCTTTTCATTTAGGACCTTTAAAGAGTGCTACCATTTTATCTTGAACTGTTTAGGATTACCAACTCTGATTACACTTATTTTGGGACTCTTTGGCCAAAATATGTCAAACCTCATCACTGTACAAAACATTCTTTTTGTTCTGTATCTGGTCACTATCTTTTATAAAACGCATTTCCGTGATCCAGATTACCATAAATAGGAGATTTTTATGCCCGTTACGATTAAAGATGTGGCCAAGGCTGCTGGTGTTTCACCTTCAACCGTAACCCGTGTTATTCAAAATAAATCAACCATTAGCGACGAAACAAAAAAACGTGTTCGCAAGGCTATGAAGGAGCTCAATTACCACCCCAACCTCAATGCTCGTAGCTTGGTAAGTAGCTATACCCAAGTTATCGGCTTGGTGCTTCCTGACGACTCAGATGCCTTCTATCAAAATCCTTTCTTCCCATCTGTCCTCCGTGGTATTGCCCAAGTCGCCTCTGAAAACCACTACGCCATTCAGATCGCGACAGGTAAAGACGCCAAAGAGCGACTCAAAGCTATTTCCCAGATGGTTTACGGCAAACGTGTAGATGGTTTGATTTTCCTCTATGCCCAAGAAGAGGACCCTTTGGTTAAGTTAGTAGCAGACGAGCAATTTCCTTTCCTTATCTTAGGTAAATCTCTATCTCCCTTCATTCCACTTGTCGATAATGACAATGTCCAAGCTGGTTTTGATGCGACAGAGTATTTCATCAAAAAAGGATGCAAGCGAATTGCCTTTATCGGAGGTACTAAGCGACTCTTCGTAACACAAGACCGTCTGACAGGTTACGAGCTAGCTCTAAAACAATACCAACTTCCTCTCGATACTAATCTGACTTACTTTGCTACTGAATTTCTTGAAGATAATGGTTATCGCTTTAGTAGACTTCTCTTCAAACACGATCCAAATATTGACGCTATTATTACCATTGATAGTCTCCTTGCTGCAGGGGTCTGTGATTACATCGCAAAACACCAACTGGATGTCCCTGTCCTCAGCTTCGACTCAGTCAATCCCAAGCTCAACTTGGCAGCCTATGTCGATATCAATAGTTTGGAGCTTGGTCGTGTTTCCTTTGAAACTATTCTCCAGATCATCAATGATGCTAAAAGCAATAAACAAATTTGTTATCGCCAGTTGATTGGACATAAAATTGTTGAAAAATAAAAACCAGCTCGCGCTGGTTTTTTAGTTACTAATTTTCTGTTTCAACGAATCGTCCCAAAATATGAACATTCTCAGATACAGAGACAAAGGCACCTGGGTCCACCTGTTTCATAATCTGTTTAAATTCATTAAACTCTGCACGTGTAATGACAGTGATTAAAACTGCCTTTCTTTCGTGATTATAGGTTCCTTCTGCATCGTGGATCATGGTTGCTCCGCGGTGCAATTTTTTATGGATTTTTTCAATAACCTTCACTGGATGATTGGTCACAATCATAGCCTGCATGCGTTTTTGCTTGGTAAAGACCGCATCTGTCACACGGCTAGAGACAAAGATGGTAATCATAGAGTAGAGAGCGTATTTCCAACCAAAGGTCAAACCAGCTATCAACATGATTGTCCCATTTACCAAGAAAGAAATACTGCCGACATTCTTACCTGTTTTCTTACGAATGGTCAGGCTGACGATATCCGTTCCCCCACTGGAGATATTGTTTCGAAGAGCAAAACCAATCCCCAAGCCCATGACAACACCCCCAAAAAGGGCATTGATAATGGGATCCTCCGTCAAGGTTGCCACAGGGACAAACTGGATAAAGAAGGAACTCATGGATACTGTGATAAAGGTAAAGACGGTGAACTTATGGCCAATCTGATACCAAGCCAAGACCATCAAAGGAAAATTAATGGCGTAGAAGGTTAGCGAAATCGGGATATGAAAACCAAACCAATGATTACTCAAGGCAGAGATAATCTGTGCCAGACCTGTCGCACCACTCGAATACACATGCCCTGGTTGGAAAAAGAAATTGACCGCTACTGCTGATAAAAAACCATAGACCAGAGAGGCCGAAATCTTCTCATCATATTTTTCCCGAGAGATGCTTTGTAAGACACGTAAAATTTTTATCTGATAAGCAAAGCGGCGCAGATAATAGCGCCACCGCTTAATTCGTTTTGCTTGTTTCATCTTCTTCTATTTGTAAGCTGAGTTCCTCTAGTTGTTTGAGAGCTACTGTTGAAGGAGCTTGTGTCATTGGGTCAGTTGCCTTGTTGTTCTTAGGAAAGGCAATAACTTCACGGATATTTTCTTCCCCTGCTAAAAGCATGACAAATCGGTCAAGCCCGATAGCCAAACCACCGTGTGGTGGGAAACCATAGTCCATGGCTTCAAGAAGGAAGCCAAATTGGTCATTTGCTTCTTCGGCTGAGAAACCAAGAGCCTTGAACATACGTTCTTGAAGGTCTTTTTGGTTGATACGAAGGCTACCACCACCAAGCTCATAACCGTTCAAGACAATATCGTAAGCAATGGCACGAACCTTCGCCAAATCACCTTCTAATTCGTGAGCAGTCTCTTCCTGTGGTAGAGTAAATGGATGGTGGGCGCTCATGTAACGGCCTTCTTCTTCAGACCATTCAAACATTGGCCAGTCAACTACCCAAAG
The DNA here is from genome assembly GCF_016658865.1 of Streptococcus mitis. Lineage (NCBI taxonomy): Bacteria > Bacillati > Bacillota > Bacilli > Lactobacillales > Streptococcaceae > Streptococcus > Streptococcus mitis. The sequence goes on along the minus strand of NZ_CP067992.1, from coordinate 132,258 downwards.
GAAGTTGAATTTATCGTTATCAATCAAGCCAAGCGCCTTGGCAATACGTCCACGAAGGGCACCCAGTGTTGCATTAGCCACTTCAAGCGTATCTGCCACAAAGAGAACCAAGTCCTTGTCTTCAAGAGCAAGCGCTGTTGTCAATTCTGCTTGGATGTCCGTCAAGAACTTAGCAACTGGTCCGTTTAATTCTCCGTCAACTACCTTGACCCAAGCAAGACCCTTGGCACCATATTGTTTGGCTACTTCAGTCATCTTGTCGATGTCTTTACGTGAATAGTTGTCCGCAGCTCCTTTGACCACAATGGCTTTTACAGCAGGTGCTTCTGAAAAGACTTTAAAGTCCACACCTTTGACCACTTCTGTCAAGTCCTGAAGCAACATGTCAAAACGGGTATCTGGCTTGTCAGAACCGTAAAGAGCCATAGCGTCATCGTATTTCATACGAGGGAATGGAAGGGTTACTTCGATGCCTTTTGTTTCCTTCATCACTCGGGCAATCAATCCTTCTGTGATATCTTGGATTTCTTGCTCAGTAAGGAATGAAGTTTCCAAGTCGACCTGAGTAAACTCAGGCTGGCGGTCACCACGCAAGTCCTCGTCACGGAAACATTTAACGATTTGATAATAACGGTCAAAACCAGCATTCATCAACAACTGCTTAGTGATTTGTGGACTTTGAGGAAGCGCGTAAAAATGCCCTTTATTAACACGAGATGGCACCAAATAGTCACGCGCCCCTTCTGGCGTTGACTTAGAAAGGAATGGTGTCTCCACATCGATAAACTCCAACTCATCCAAGTAATTACGGATAGAGTGGGTCACCTTAGCACGAAGTTTAAGATTTTCCAACATTTCTGGACGACGAAGGTCAAGGTAACGGTAACGTAAACGCGTATCGTCATTGGCCTCAATGCCATCCTTAATTTCAAATGGGGTTGTTTTAGCTGTATTAAGCACAGTAAGAGCTGTCACATTCAACTCAACTGCACCAGTTGGCAACTTATCATTGGCTTGCTCACGCGCAACGACATCTCCAGTCACCTCGATAACAAACTCGCTACGAAGGCTTTCAGCTGTTGCCATAACCTCTGCAGATACTTTTTCAGGGTTGATAACCAACTGCATGATTCCTTCACGGTCACGAAGGTCGATAAAGATCAAACCACCAAGGTCACGACGACGTCCAACCCATCCTTTCAAGGTAATTTCTTGTCCGATGTGTTCCTCACGAACACGACCAGCATACATACTACGTTTCATTGTTTCTCTCCTCTTTTATTCTGTTACTATTTTACCATAAAAGCGCAGGCTCTTCATGAAAATCAGCAGAAAAGTTTGCCTGACTTTAAAAATCAAGTGAAGACTCTAAAAATTAATGCCAATACAAAAATCCGATGAAAATATCACCGGACTCTCTTATTTTGAATTTTTGCCTGCTTTACGCTTTTCAGCAATTTCGGCTGCCTTTCGAGGCAAGACAATTTCCGTTGTGTAAGCTGTCCCAAAGCGCAAGACACCTGCAATAGGGGCAAAGACAACTGCTAGATAGTTGTAGAAGAAATCGCCCTTAAAGGCATAAGCTAGCGCCCCAATGATGAAAAATAGAACAACTGCTTGAATCACTGCTAATAAAATTACTCGTTTCATGTGACCTCCTGACTCTATTATAGCATGAGAATCATCAAAAAGCCGACTAAATTATTCAAAGCGTGGAGAGAAATACTGTAGACCAGACCTTTTCTGCTAATATAAGCCAAGCCCAAACTAAAACCAAGGCTAAAATAGACAAAAAATTGTTGCACATCACCTGGGAAATGAATCAAGGCAAACAGAACACTGGATACCAGAAGAAAAATCAGAGTTTGTTTACTATTGTCCTGCTTAGGAAAGAGGTAGCGTGCTAACATCCCTCTAAAGATAAGTTCTTCCGTCAAAGGAGCAAAGACCACCACCATAAAGAAACCAAATGCAGGCTGTTCCACTGTCAGTTGAGATACGATTTGTTGACTGACCGACGGATCTTCTGGTAAAAAGAACTGGGCTGTAATAGCCACTAGCAAAACCAGAGTAGGCAACCAGATATGACGATTAAAAGCAGTCGTCTGGATGCTAACCTTTTCTGTCTGATACCATCTGTAAACTCCATAAACATAGGCTCCTGACAGGGCGATATAAAGTGGTAAGACTCCAAAGATTGAAGCCCCTAGTCCAAGAGCTGACAGAGCCATGCTCTGAACCAGACCATAGATAAAGTAAAAGGATAGAATGGCTAGAAGAAACCAGCCAAGGTTTTTAAGTAGTTTCATAAATAACTCCTATCTTGCTTTATAGCTATTTTTCAATACAAAGAAGTTTGCTATTCCTAATACAAGTACCCAGGCAAGTAACATACCGATGTTAGAAAAAGATATTTCTCCACCTTTTTTATTTAAAAGATTTACAATAGGACCGACGAACGAGTAATCTAACACTTTCTGAGCCGTATCATTTTGAAGAGCAATTATAGGTAAAAAAGAGACAATTAACATAGGGAAGATACTATAAACTTGCGCTTTAGATTGAGTATCTGACACCGCACCGATTAGAAGGTTGAGAAAAATAATACTAATAGTTGCTAGGAGCAAATAGATAACGTAAGCAAATAAATAACCAGATACATCTACTCTAAGATAGATGGGAAGTACAATCATAGCAAGTAACATTATCAGAATAGGGAGAACAAGCATACTGAAAGTATATTCTGTTGCTGTCACACCACTTAGGATGAGTGATTTAAGATTTCGTTTTTCCTTATCTTCTGCCATCATAATCGATACCATATAACCACTTCCCATGCTCAAGACCATCGTCAAGCTAGAAGATAGTAAAAATAGGCTCAATTGTCCATTCTTATTTAAAAATTCATTATATAAAACAGCAATACCAAAAGGTATCAATAAAGTCGCTAACAAAGTTGAATTGCTAATAAGAACTTGCACTCTTAACCATAGTAGGGCATTTAATTTTCTAAACATCTAACTTTTCTCCTGTCAATCTGATAAAGATTTCTTCTAGTGTCGGCTCACAAGAGTGAACCACCATCAAATCTGTCGTGTCTAATTGTGGTAATTCTTCAAATGGAACGATCTGTTCTCGTCCATCATTATAAACCACACGTACTTTCTTATCCACATGGTACTTCTGGATGATATCTTGCGGACTTCCATACTCTATTAGGTTACCCTTATTCAAAAGAGATAAGCGATCACAAAGCAGAGTTGCTTCATTCATATCATGCGTGGTCAGAAAGATAGTTGTCCCCGCCTGCTTTAATTCTTGAAGTAGGGTATGAATCATCTTAGATGTTGTAGGGTCTAAGCCACTGGTTGGCTCATCTAGAAAGAGAATCTTAGGAGCATTCAGAAGGGCACGGGCCAAGAACATTCGTTGTTTCATTCCTGTAGATAACTTTTCTGCGATAATATCTTTAGCATCTGCCAATCCAACCTGTTGGAGCACCTGAACTACTCTATCTGACTTGAGACCATATAACTTAGCGTAAATGAGCAGATTTTTGTAAAGACTCATCTTTTCATAAAAACCACTGCCATCACTAACTATACCGATTTGTTCCAAATCATTTGAAGTTAAATCTTGAGAATTCTTACCTAACAAAATTGTGTTACCTTGATCTGCAGCCAACTGACCTGTTAAGACATTGATCATGGTTGTTTTACCTGAGCCAGAAGGGCCAAGAAAACCAAAGATTTCACCCTCCTTAATCTCAAAAGAAATCTGGTGAAGAGCTTTTTTGCTCCCAAAACTTTTGCTTACATTTTCAACACGAATCATAGAAACTCCTTTATTTGAAATAACGTTTTACCATAGGTAACTGCATCACATTGATATAAATATGGATTGCTCCTACAAGCAATAAGGACAGTAATTGAATCTTTCCTGTCAAGAAAGAAATGATAAAAAGAAAAATATATAAGATTGGCAAGACATACTGATTTAATTGGAATAAAATCCGAAAACTCTGTTCCAAATTAGCCTTGCGCTCCCCTTCATCGTAAGAATCGAAATGCTCTAAGATATCCTTTGGTGTAGAGAAAAATACCAAATCAAACTGACGAACAATCGCAATGGTCTTAAAAAGATATTTTTGAACACTGAAAATCAGCACTAATGCCAAAAAAGAAAGAGGTAAGGTTATATGGCTTCCATTTAGTACAACCATTTCACTTGCTGAAATGAAGAGAGCTAATAAAATCGCTACACTTGCAATATTAAAAGCAATGGTTCCAAACTCGAGATTCCGATACATTTGCACATAATAGGTTTCATTCAGATCATCATCCATTTCCTCTTGATACAAGGAATGAAATTTTCTGCTTTTCTTTAAGAAATTGAATGTCAAAAGTATGCTAATGAAACCTAACACTAAACAAATAGCTGATATCCATGGTATCAAGATTTTTACATCTAACATAATTCCGTGGGATTCAGCAAGTGCCTTAAACATCCCTACAAACATGGCCAAAAAAAATCCCAAGACAATAGACATTAAAAATAACAATCCACGTTTCTTTTTCTTTTTCATATTCATTCTCCTTTTTCACTTGCTAGATTTTTGGATTTCTTTTCAATCCATTCAATTACTGGTATGAGGGCAAAATAGGCCCAAACAAATTGGTTACTTTGATAGGGACTAAACCAGCCTAAGTCTATCCCAATCAATAGAAATACGCTGATTAATAGAGCTACGACAACTACATAATAGATCACTTTATACTTGTTCATCACTCATCCTCCTCTAAGCGAAATACCGATTCGACTGTTTCGTTGAAAATTTGAGATATTTTCAGAGCAATGATAATGGATGGGGTGTACTCATCCCGTTCTAGTAGGCTAACGGTCTGTCTGGAAACCCCTGCCAACTTGGCTAGTTCGGTTTGATTGAGACCATCGCGAGCTCTAAGCTCTTTTAGACGATTTTTTAGTTGCATGTTACACACCTACTTTCCGTCAAATTCAACAGTTTGGATATCCTCAATGCGTTGTAGTTTGAATTTTTCTTTTCCTTTTTTATTAACACGACGTAGCTTGACCCATTCCTCATCAACATCCACAACTTCCCAGTTGTCTGTTCCAAACAATTGTCCAACGATGACTGGCGTTCTCCCAATCAATTCTTTTAATAATCTTGACATATCTTTATTTCCTTTCTGTTTTTGCTCAATTCTTTTGATTTTATTCTCTAGTTTCTGGACCTTTTGGGAATGGTAGATATAATACATAATCACAAGAGGTACAAATCCTAATGCCCACATAATCGTTCCTTTCTCCTTTTCTCTTAACTTGCTTACATTGTAACACATCTTTTTCTTTTTGACAAGCATATTTGTCAAAAAGTTTATGATTTTTGTCATTTTGCAAAAGAAAAAGGTCAGGAATAGGTTCCTGACCAGTTTGTCTACTATTAAAAGCCTAATTTTTCAAAGATTTCTGAGAAGTTTTGGCTGATTGCTTCAAGTGACACTTGCAATTCTTCTCGGGTTTGGTTGTTCTTAACAGTTACTTGTCCGCTTTCGACTTCGCTCTCTCCGAGGGTGATGAGGGTCTTAGCCGCAAAGACATCGGCTGACTTGAACTGAGCTTTGAGTTTACGGTTGAGGTAATCACGCTCTGCTTTGAATCCTTGTTGGCGAAGGGCTTGTACCAACTCCAAGGCTTTGACATTTGCTCCTTGACCCAAGACTGCGATATAAACATCTAGGGCGTTTTCGATAGGGAGGGCCACACCTTGCTTTTCAAGAATGAGAAGCAGGCGCTCTACACCAAGCCCAAAACCAAATCCAGCAGTTTCAGGGCCTCCAAAGTAAGCAACCAGGCCATCATAACGACCACCCGCACAGACTGTCAAGTCACTGCCCTCAATCTCAGTGATAAACTCGAAAATCGTGTGGTTGTAGTAGTCCAGACCACGCACCATATTGGTATCGATGATGTAGTCTACTCCAAGATTTTCCAACATCTGACGCACAGCATCAAAGTGTGCTTGGCTTGCTTCATCAAGGAAGTCCAAGATAGACGGCGCATTCTCTACTGCCACCTTGTCTTCTTTTTCTTTAGAGTCCAAGACACGAAGAGGATTTTCCTCCAAACGACGTTGGCTATCCTTAGACAAGGTCTCCTTGAGCGGTGTCAAATAGTCAATTAAGGCTTGACGGTAGGCCGCACGGCTCTCAGGATTTCCAAGAGTGTTAAGATGTAATTTGACACCTTGGATACCGATTTCTTTCAAGAAATGGGCTGCCATCGCGATTGTTTCCACATCGGTAGCTGGATTGCTAGATCCAAAACACTCAACACCAATCTGGTGGAACTGGCGCAAACGTCCTGCCTGTGGACGCTCGTAACGGAACATAGGACCCATGTAGTAGAACTTGCTTGGCTTTTGCACTTCTGGGGCGAAAAGTTTATTTTCCACATAGGAACGGACAACGGGCGCAGTTCCTTCTGGACGGAGGGTAATATGACGGTCACCCTTGTCATAGAAATCGTACATTTCCTTGGTTACGATATCCGTTGTATCTCCGACAGAGCGACTGATGACCTCGTAATGCTCAAAAATAGGCGTACGCACTTCTGCATAGTTATAGCGCTTGAAAATTTCACGGGCAAAGCCCTCAACGTACTGCCATTTGGCAGATTCAGCAGGTAAAATATCCTGCGTTCCTTTTGGTTTTTGTAATTTCATAGGGAATCCTCTTTAAACTTAATAGTCTTATTTTACCATAAATAAAGGGATTAAAACAGTAAGAAAAAAATTAGGATTTATACTCAATGAAAATCAAAAAGCAAACTAGGAAGTTAGCCGCAAGCTGTACTTGAGTACGGTAAGGCGACACTGACGTGGTTTGAAGAGATTTTCGAAGAGTATTAGATATCATTTTTGAGATTAAGACCTGTCAAAAGAATAGCTAGCAAGGAAAAACCAACAAATAGCATCCAAGTCAACTGTATATTCCATACGGCTACTAGTGAAAAACAAGCTGTTCCCACAGGTATGGATAAGGTAAACAATAAACCTAAAAAATTACTGGTACGAGCTAAAACCTCTGGAGCTAGATTTTTCATGAGCATGGCATTAATCTTTGGAGCAACTTTACCAGACACATACAGAGTTAAAAATAGAAATAGCAAACCAAGCACGACTTGATTGAATACGTTAGCCAGACCAATTAGAGTGAGCCCTACGGTAGCCCACATCATCAATCTAGGCAAGGACTGCTTCCCAAAATAATCATTGCCCGTAAGGCTACTAATGATGATTGCTAACAAAGCACAGAATTGACTGATAAATAATGCCTCTGTATAAGAAAAATTCAAGAGAGAATGGCTCAAAAAGAAGATATTATAAATTCCACCCAAAGCGCCACCCAAGGCATTGATAAGCAAGACAGCAAAGAGCATAAAACCAAAGTTTTTCTGTCCACTTTTAAGAAAAACAAGGCGTAAATTTCGATAAATCGTTAGAAATTGGTCTTTGATAGAAAGCTTCTCATTTTTTAGTGATTCACCATCAGGAGATGAAATTGACAGGCTCAATTTGCTTTTTCCTAAAAATAGAACAGAAGCTGATACGAGGAAAAAACAGGCATTGATTCCTGCAACGAGGGAAAAATTGTTGACCGATAGTCCTAAGAGCCAGACTCCAAAAGCTTGACCACCAATAGCTGAAATATAGGTGATGAATTGGGAAAAAGAATAAGCCTCCATCAGATCATCTTCAGCTACTTTTTCCTTAATGAGAGGCATACGCAAACCACCAGCAAAATCACTGATGACATCACTAATGACATTGATTAAACACAGGCTAGAAAAGGCAAAGAGACTAGCTTGCTGAACAACTAGGGCTGCTAGAAAAAATAAAACCGCCTGAAACAAACCGCTATAGACCATCCATTTGACCTTGTCCCTCGTGTAATCTGCCCGAATCCCTACAAAAACTGTAAAGAGAGTCGGAAGAAGCATGACAATATTCGCCATAGCAACAGCAAAGGAGGCTTGTGGCAGGGTCGATGCATAGACGATAAAGACCAGGTTGAAAATTGAAGCACCAAAAGCATTGAAGAAGCGTGACAAAGTCAAGAGACGATAAGCTTGATTTCTGAACAATAGTTTCATAGGTAATCTCCCTTCTTGTTCGAAGTTTTATGTGAAGTATGACTATAGTATAGCACTTAGAAATTTTAGAGGAAAAACTTTGAATATATGCAACAAATAAAATGAACAAAAAGAAACGATAGAATTTCTCCAATGACACGAGAGAGCCCAACAGTTCTATCGCTTAAAATTTCAAATGATTTTCTTGGTTTGCAGATATTCAACAATCGGTCGTATTTCTATAGTATTCGGCAGATTTATTACAGCCGAGCATCTCAAAAATACGGACAGCATTCTCCATCTTTTTCTGTCCTTCCTTGACTCTACCTTGCTTGCTATCAAGGAGACCTTCCGCCCACAAATAGACAGTTCGGAAATAGGTTTCATTTTCATTGTAGAAATGCTCTTCGATAACACGTTTAAAATAAGAGGCATTGGTAAATTCTTCACATTCAATGCTGGCTAAAAAACCATTCAATAGTATAGTGTGAAAAAGGTTTCGATTGCCAGACATTTCCATTAGAAAATCAGATTTACGTACCATTTCTCGTACATATCTAGTGAAAAGAGAAACAGATAAAAATGGAGAACTGATTGAAAATAAATTGAGTTCATAGATTCCCCAAATCTCAGTAGAAAACAAGTAGTCATGAAGAACTCTCTCTTCCTCTGCCGTTAACTCTACCCTTTCATCCATGCTCTTTATATAAGACTTGATAATAATGGCATTTAGAATATGTTTCTGTTTGTTTTGAGAATGGGCATGCTTTTGATACTCCTTGCGATACAAGTCCTCAAGCGGAGCTATATTCTTTGGATCCAAGACATCTTTGATTTCTTTTCTCAACTCAGAATCTGCATCATACTGAAAACCTCTCGCAAGAAAAAGGATTTCCTCCACACTGGCAGATATATTCCCCAGAGCAAATAGAAACTTTTCCACCGAAAGCTCACTCTGACCAGTTTCAAATCGGGATAACATAGACGGCGAAAATTGTCCCCCAGTTGCTTGTCTCAGCGAGATATTTCTTGACTCTCGTAATTGTCTAAAGACTTTTCCAATCTGCTCCATAGGCTTCCCCTTGATTCAGTGTTTTCTTTATATTATCATATTTTTTTCAGAAATTCATCAAAAACTTGCCAAATTGTCAGAATTATGAGAAAATAGAGGATATTTATCATGTGGAGGGACTGTAATGAGAGACGATATCAAAATCAATGACCGCGCTTTGGCCATACAAGACCAAATTATCGAAAAACTAGAGAAGGTTTTTGATACAGATGTGGAATTGGATGTTTACAATCTAGGGCTGATTTATGAAATCAATCTGGATGAAACAGGGCTCTGTAAGATTGTCATGACCTTCACCGACACCGCCTGTGATTGCGCCGAAAGCCTGCCTATCGAAATCGTCGCAGGTCTGAAACAAATCGAGGGTATCGAAGATGTCAAGGTTGAAGTTACCTGGTCGCCTGCCTGGAAGATTACACGAATCAGTCGCTACGGCCGCATTGCCCTTGGACTGCCACCTCGTTAAGCAGGTAAATTACTTTTGAAGATGAAAAGAAGCAAGCCAAAGTTGGCTTGCTTTTTAATACTCAATGAAAATCAAAGAGCAAACTAGGAAACTAGCCGCAGGCTGCTCAAAACAGTGTTTTGAGGTTGTAGATAGAACTGACGAAGTCAGTAACCATACCTACGGCAAGACGACGTTGACGTGGTTTGAATTTGATTTTCGAAGAGTATGAGTTTATTTTTTACCTGACTTGTCCATATTCCAGAAGTCTGTCACGGCTCCGCGTGAAGCAGATGATACGATGTGGGCATATTTACCAAGAACACCACGGCTGTAGAGTGGTGGCAAGGTTGTTTCTGCCTTGCGTTTTTCAAGTTCTTCTTCCGATACGGCCATGGAAATTTCTTTGGTATCTTGGTCAACCGTAACGATATCGCCTGTACGGAGGTAAGCAATCGGTCCACCATCCTGAGCTTCAGGGGCGATATGTCCAACAACCAGACCATAAGTACCACCAGAGAAACGTCCGTCCGTCAAGAGGGCCACCTTATCTCCTTGACCTTTACCAACAATCATGGATGAAAGTGAGAGCATCTCAGGCATACCAGGACCACCCTTAGGTCCAACGAAACGAACAACGACTACATCACCATCAACGATTTCATCTGTCAGAACGGCTTGAATAGCATCTTCTTCTGAGTCAAAGACCTTAGCTGGTCCAACGTGACGACGCACTTTAACACCTGAAACCTTGGCAACCGCACCGTCAGGAGCAAGGTTTCCGTTCAAGATGATAAGCGGACCATCCGCACGTTTTGGATTTTCAAGTGGCATAATAACTTTTTGACCTGGTGTAAGGTCTGCAAAGTCAGCTAAGTTCTCAGCAACAGTCTTACCAGTACATGTAATGCGGTCTCCGTGAAGGAAACCATTTGCCAAGAGATATCTCATAACCGCAGGCACACCACCGACTTCGTAGAGGTCTTGGAAGACATACTGACCAGATGGTTTCAAGTCGGCCAAGTGAGGCACACGCTCTTGGATCGTATTGAAGTCCTCAAGTGACAAGTCAACATTGGCAGCATGGGCAATGGCAAGCAAATGAAGAGTGGCATTTGTAGAACCACCGAGAGCCATAGTTACAGTGATAGCATCTTCAAAGGCTTCACGAGTCAAGATATCTGATGGTTTGAGACCAAGTTCCAACATCTTAACAACAGCACGTCCTGCTGCTTCGATGTCTTCTTTCTTATCAGCTGATTCAGCTGGGTGAGATGAAGAACCTGGCAAACTCATACCCAAAACTTCGATAGCAGTCGCCATGGTATTAGCAGTGTACATACCACCACAGCCACCAGGGCCAGGGCAGGCATTACATTCAAGACGTTTCACGTCCTCAGCTGTCATATCACCGTGGTTCCATTTTCCGATACCCTCAAAGACAGAAACCAAGTCGATATCTTTACCATCAAGATTTCCCGGTGCAATAGTTCCACCATAGGCGAAAATAGCTGGAATATCCATGTTGGCAATGGCAATCATAGAACCCGGCATGTTCTTGTCACAGCCACCGATAGCAACAAAGGCATCCACATTGTGACCACCCATAGCTGCCTCAATTGAGTCCGCAATGATATCACGAGATGTCAAAGAGAAGCGCATACCAGGCGTTCCCATGGCAATCCCGTCCGCTACAGTGATAGTCCCAAACTGCACAGGCCACGCACCTGCCGATTTGACACCTTCTTTGGCTAATTTCCCAAAATCATGCAAGTGGATGTTACATGGTGTATTTTCCGCCCAAGTCGAAATCACTCCCACAATCGGTGTTTCAAAGTCCTTATCTGTCATACCAGTCGCACGAAGCATGGCACGGTTTGGTGATTTTACCATACTGTCATAAATGCTACTGCGATGACGTTTATCTAATTCAGTCATTTGTTCCCTCCCATTTCAGTTTTTACTATTATAGCACATTTTAAAAGCAATGAACAGAAGAAAATTCTTGAATTTTCAGAAAATTTCGATTAATTAGATTGAATAGCTTCTATTTTTTTCATCTTTTTTTGTCAAGTAACTTTACTTTACAAAAAAAATGTGTTATTCTTATATGGTTGATGAAAATCAGTAGATTGAATCGAATATAAATACCTAAAGGAGAAATCAAAATGGCAGTACCTGCACGTCGCACTTCAAAAGCGAAGAAAAACAAACGTCGTACACACTACAAAGTAACAGCTCCATCTGTAAACTTTGACGAAACTACTGGAGATTACTCACGTTCTCACCGTGTATCACTTAAAGGATACTACAAAGGACGTAAAATCGCTAAAGCTGCATCAGCTGAATAATAGAAGGGAGATACCATGCGCGTAAATATTACACTTGAACACAAAGAATCTGGTGAACGCTTGTACCTTACTTCTAAAAACAAACGTAACACTCCAGACCGTCTTCAATTGAAGAAATACTCACCAAAACTTCGCAAACACGTTGTGTTTACAGAAGTTAAGTAAGCATTCAATACGAATCAATACAGAAGAAAAACGCATAATATGCGTTTTTTTCTTTTTGTTAATTTCAGTACATTACAATAAAAATCATTCAAATCACTACCTTTTTCACCACCTTTTTTGAAATAAGAATATTGATTCGGATATTTAAAAAAAGAGGAACTTTAGTGTGAAGCTCCTCTTTTTTATTTGTTCTTTTACTTATAAATCGTATGACCTGGTTTGTCAGGTGATAATTTGATAAATCTTGAATAAGCTTTAACAGTCAGGGATTGAGTTTTTTATTTTGCTTGAAATATGAATAAATTTCAACTAATTTGAAATAAGTAAGGTAACTTTTTCGATACTCTAAACTATCTCACACCAACAAATGAATTTTTAAGTGAGGTGTTCGTTTTTTTAAATGTTCGGGAATTGATTAGTTGCTTAATTTACAATCTCAAAGACTTTCTCTATTACGGAATTATGCCAATCTTCTTCTGTTTTACCCTCTATCAACATTTGTATTGATATTGATGTGGAATGTTCATGAATTGAATACAAGTCCTTTGGACCGATGTCTTTACTGGTTGCTTGTTTGAAAAATTCAATGAAAGTTTTGGTGTCCATTGGAATGATATCTACTATACCATTATATATTTTTGATTTCTGATGAGACAAAGTGTAAAAATGATTGATAACTGTTTCATTTAAAGTATTTGCTATAAAAATTCCAAATGTTGGTTTTTGTATCTGCATTTCACCGATATGTCTACTTACAGGTTCTCCTTCCATTTCAAATTGTTTCTGACCAGTAGAAAGTGTAACCTCAACACCTATATTAAAGTCCCCATAATCACCAACTATGTCACTTTGACCACCGCCTGCTGTAGAAACTGGCATTCCTGAATCATCAACAATGAAATTACCTTTTACATCACCATGGTTAATCATAGTCATTGCTCTCCAGATATTCCATTCAAAGAAAGTAGGTCGCATACTTGCAGGTTCAATTTCCTTATTACTAATCGCTTCAAATGTTTGTAGTATATCTTCAATATCAGCTTGAGAACGAGTTTTTAATTTAAGTGATTCACTTTTAATTTTTTCTCGTTTTCTCAAATTCCTTTGTTGATTTAGTCTGTGTTTAAGTACATAAATATCTTCATCTTTATCTCCATAACTACCGATACTTGTTAAAGTATTTACTAAGTTGTCTTTATTATCGTTTAGTAATACAGGTTCATATGGATTGGAAATATATTTGTCAAAATCATCTCGACTCATATCAATAGAAATAATTTCTCTACTAACATTGTCTAGCATATACCTGATCTCGGTGATTCGTTCTGTACTTAATGTAAGAGTCCTTCCTTTACTGAATACAACAACGCCCGTTGCCCTCAAAATACGAAAAATAGAGTCTGTGTAATCGCCCCAATTGCTTAATTTCTTTTTCATGTAAGCTTCAACGGTTTTCGTTTCAGTTTCTCTTGTTTTAAAATCACCCATTTGAATAATATCAGCATACAGCTCCTTAAAAACATTCAACTGAGTTCCATGATCAAAGATCTTTAGAGATTTTTTTTGCTTTTTAATTACTTCCCTCTGATTTCTATACTCCCTTATTTTTTTTACAACATTTTCAAAATTACGATAATCCGTTAAAGTCATTCCAAAAATCATTAATTCTTTATACGATAAATATTCTAGTTCGTCAATAAGTCTGATGATTTCTAAGAATGGTTTTATTCTGAATCTTCCTTTATTGGAGTCTTTTTCTTTATGAAGAGGCGATGGAAGTTGAAATTTTAATATTTGATGAAGTAAGACATCTTCAAATAAGTCCTCATCTTTTAACAGTTGTCCTGCTTCTGTTACTTGAAAATTTTTATGTCTTTGTGTAATAAAAAAACCTAATGCCTGTGGCATTCTAGTTAATTTATCTCTCCCTGCAAGGGCTTTATCTTTTGCTGTCCCAGCTTCTTCTCCTGCTACCTGTGCTTTAGAGAGAACCGTATAAAACTTTTCCTGAAATGCGGTATCATAAGGTAGATTATTCATCTTGTTTTCTTCAATAACCTTAATATACTCACTTATTAGTTTAGGTGTTCTAGGGCTGGTAAAGCCTAATAAAAATCTTTCTCCAAATCCTGCCATGACTTACCTCTCAGTGTCGTAATTTGTTATTATCAAATGGTTCGCTTCTGCCTTAAATCTGTTTCTTATATTGACCATATAGCTTTTAGGATATTTCCCTTTTATATAACCCGAGTATAATTCAGATATTAGTGGCGTTTCCCCTATAATCATCAAAGCAGGACTAGATAGATTCTTAAAATTTTCTGCAAGTCTGACATGTTCAGCTTCACCAAAATCACCAGTGAATGTTTCGTTTCCGTATTCCGAGAAAACAGTATCATATGGAGGGTCTAAGAAAATAAAGTCATTATAAGTAGCTAACTCAAATGATTTTTCATAAGTGCCATTGAAAATGGTAGATTGCTTCAGCAATTTATGATGGTCATTAGTTAATAAATTTGTATTAAAATTAGCGTAGCGCCCATAGGGTACGTTAAATTCTCCTAATGAATTATATCTAATCATGCCTGAATAAGCAGTCTTATTTATGAAAAAATATAGAGTTGCTCTTTCATACTCTGATGGAATTTTCCCGTTGAACATATCTCTTATTTTGTAGTATAGTTCATCATTTGGGTCTTCAACTCTTTCTGTCGGAGAGAGCGATTTTCTATAATTAAAGATTCTCCTATTATTTTCATATTGAGTTTGTAGTTCAAACAGCTCTTGTTTAATTTTTTCAAATTTTGTGCTACTTACTTCTGAATAAAAGTTTATTAGTAGTTCATTGACATCACTAATAAAAGCCTTTTCAGGTTCTAAATAAAAATATGTTGCACCTCCACCCAAAAATGGTTCATAATAGGTATCAAATTCGGGTATAAAATCTATAAATGATGGAATTTCTTTCGACTTACCACCTCTGTATTTTAGTATCGGTTTCAAAAATATTACTCCTAAGCTATGGTTAATTTAATTATACTATTACCATCGGCATTTAGCAATAATTAAGGGAACGGACATCTATCCCTTTCTTTCCGAAAAACAAGTCTTTTCCCGAAAGTTATTATTTGCTATTATAATAGACATTTCTTCATTTTTCCGTTATAACAGACACTGACATACTCTTGTAATATTATTTTGGTATAATTAAAATTATAGAAGAAGGCACAGATTATGAGAAAATTAATAGGTATACTACTACTTTCATTATAATCAAAGTTTTTCAAATTATATAAGAATAGACATTAAATAAATTTCGCTTATAGAGCAAGTTTGATATATACTGAAATACATTTTTATCAAACTAGGTTTTAAGTTTAATAAAATTTTTTTGGAAAATCTAGATACTGTATGAATCTCTACATTTTTCTTAGAAATAGCCTTAAAGTCTGGTATAATAAGCTTTATAGGCGTATTATTTTATGTTTACAGAGGTTAAATAAGCATTCATAACTCAAAACGCCTTACTGGGCGTTTTTTGTTTTATTTGCTAACAGTCTATAGCTTTGCAGGAGAGATTTATGGCATTTTATCTTTGGATGTTTCCTCTACTTTTTATCTTTCACGATATGGAAGAAATTATCGGTCTTGTCCCTTGGATCCGTCTCAACGAAACCTTGCTGGCCCAAAAGGTGCCAACTATTCTAAAAATCCACAAAGAAATGACAACAGAGGGATTTGCCCTTGCTGTTTTTGAGGAGTTTATCATTGTCTTATCCATCACTTTATTAGCGTATTTTAGTCAATCTAGAGCGCTCGAATTAGTTTGGTTAGGAGGCTTTGTGGCCTTTGCACTCCATCTCTTGCTCCATATTGGACAATCAATTCTTCTCCGTAAGTATATCCCTGCTCTCATCACTTCTATCCTTTGTTTCCCTATCAGTGCTTATTTGATTACAGACATCGTGCATTTGTGGCAGGTTTCGACTAGCGAATTTTTCCTATTTTCACTGGTCGGTTCAGGCATCGTCGTCATCAATCTCCTCTTTGCCCTTTGGATTGGGAAAAAATATTCCACCTGGCTTGTCCACAAAAACGAATAAAATCCCCTGTAAATCTACATTACAGGGGACTTGTGTATTATTCTTGTACTTCTTTCTGAGCAGCCTTTCCTTGGTCTAGAAGGGCTTGGACGATTTTCTCATCGCGTAGTTTGACAGAATCGTTGATCATTTCTGCGGACTTGACGATGGTTGTTTCTAGTTGGGCACGTTTCTGGCGTCCCAATTCAATAGCTGCGACGATACCTTGGTTTTGTGCAACCAGACTTTCAGCCAGTTTGGTAACAGACTCAACAGCGACTGTCGGGCTTTGGGCAATTCGTTCCATCTGTGGAATCACTTCCTTGCTGGTTTCAGCTAGCATCTGAAGGGCAGCATTGTTGGCATTAACAATGGCATCTGCCACGACACCTGATTTCATTGATTGTTGTAAAATACCAAGTTGGGCAATGGAAAGCTTCATTGTCGGAATCGTATTGCGACGAAGCATGCCCAATTTTTGGCGCATATCAGATGAGACCTTCACAAGATTGCGCATCTGAGGTGTTGTTGCCCAGGCAACATAGAGACGGCTGACATACTCAGTATGTTGTTGTTCAAGGGTATTGACCACTTCTGCCATGCGGGCCAATTCTTGTGACTTGGCCTGGTATTCTACCGTACTTGTATCGAGTTGGTCAACTTGGGCCTTTAGTTCGGCAGCGCGCTTGCCAGCTTCTGTCTGGCTGGCTTCAATAAAGGAAATTACTCCCACTAGATTTTCAATGGATTTGGTATTGTCCTCAATCAACATCTCAGCAGAGACGATATTTCGAGCTAGCACATCTTCTTGCTTAACCACTGCGGCAGCCATACCATCGAGCTTTTGCTCTACTGTTTTTGAGTCAAAGTAAAATTCTTGTAGCGTATTTTTACTCTTGTTAAACAATCGTTGCAAAAAGTTTGGTTTTTCTTCTAACTCAGCAATTTCAGCGTTCTTGTATTTGACGACAAAGCCTTGCAACTCACGGTTGGTATTCTTGAGTAAGTCATCCACTTGGGGAATCTGCAATTTCTTTTGTTCTGATAAGATACGATTGACCGTATTGTTCACACCTTCGACAGCAGATTGTCCAAAATCCAAAAGAGCATTTTGATTGGTGACAAATTGGTCTACTAACTGGGGCACGCGCGCTTTGATTCCTTCTTGCTGCTCAGGGCTCAGCTTCTCAAGGAAGGTTAAGGTCTTGTCTGAGCCAGTATTTGTCTCGATGATTTGAGTTGTTTTATCCACCTTAGCTACCGTATTGTTGGCAATCTGGTCAATATCAAAATTAAATTCTGTCATGGTTACTCCTTTATTTCTAACCTATTCTTTACGATCTTTTTCTAGGATACGCAGACTGATATCAAAATCACGCATATCTGTTTCATTGAGTTCTCTCAAGACTTGGTCTAGCTCAAGGTCAAATTGTTCGATAGCTGCTTTAGCTTGCTCTAAGCGTTCTTCTGCTCGATTATAGTTTTTAGGATTGACCTTAATCTTTAAATAGCCTTCTAAAATTGTTTGGAATTTCTCCATCTTCAAACTATGAATAGCCGTCAATTCTTCCTTATCACCATCAGCAGAGGTAGCAATCTTGTCTAGAATGGCCTGATGGTCAGTGGCAATATTGGCCAAGGTCTGGGACAATTCTGGAGCTAATTCCTCTGGCTCCGCATTTTCAAGATCTACCTGACTTTCTCTATCCAAACGTTCTAGCTGAACATCAATAGTTGCCCTTACTGTACGAACCTTTTTGTCA
The DNA here is from genome assembly GCF_016658865.1 of Streptococcus mitis. Lineage (NCBI taxonomy): Bacteria > Bacillati > Bacillota > Bacilli > Lactobacillales > Streptococcaceae > Streptococcus > Streptococcus mitis. The sequence goes on along the minus strand of NZ_CP067992.1, from coordinate 114,226 downwards.
ATACGGTTGTAGACATCAGCATCGATATAGGACTTGAGACGATCCGCCTCCTGATGGATTTCTCGCAGTTCGATCAATACTTGATTGGCCAGACTTTTATATGAATCCGAGCCTTTTTCTACTAAAGTTCCCTCTAGTTGCTGAATATCTTTGTCCGCCTGGCGAATCCTAGCTTTTAAAAACTCAATCCGATCGTCGAGCGAACGATCCTGCAAAAGAGGATAGCGTAAGCGTTTATAGAGACGATAACCACCATAGCCTAGCAGGACACAAGCCGCAAGTGGAAGAGCATATTGAACCAAAAGGCCCAGTAAGAACAAGAAGCCCCAAAAATAGAGACAGCCTTTCCAAAAACCATTACCTGATTTCATAAACATTCCTTATTTTCAATTTATAAGTCTATTTTAGCACAAAAGACAAAAATGAGGGCGGAAATCCCCTAGAAAAGAGTTGATTTCTTTGCTGTAGAATGGAACTTGGTAGCGCGTGTGCTAATTTCAGTGAAGCTGACTCAAGCCACAAACACACTCTGAGGAATATCAAAACAAAAGCTTGAAATATCAGGGGATGTGTGTTAGAATGGGTTTATAGTGATGATAATTGTCTAACAAGGCAACAAAAAGCCCCAACGTTCCAGCGTTGAGGTTTTTTTGACTTATCGCCCCTTAAAGGTTATTTCTTGCGTGAGTTAAGCCATTTCTCAAACAAGGTTGTCAAAATATTGACTACTAAGGGTGCTAGAAAAATTGTGATGATAATTTCTAACATCGGCAACACCTCCCTTCCTTAAAGTGAGGGGGCTAAAACATTATAACATACCAGATTTATATCATCAACATCACGTATAAAAAACAAAAGCTTGAAATATCGGGGCTTATGTGTTAGAATGAAAACATAAAGGGAAAACAATGCTTCTAGCATATGTAACTAAAAAACCCCACCGTGCCACCGATGGGGTTTCTTGCTACCCTCTTAAGGGGTTAAAAGCTACTTGCTACGTTTCTTTATCCATAGTTTGAAAAGCTCAGATAGTACGTTAACAAGTGACGGAGCTAGAAAAAGGGAAAGTAACTCTAGCATATATAACACCTCCCTTCTTTGAATTGAGGGGGCCAAAATATTATATCATCAACATCGTGTAATTCTTGGAATAGATAGACTTAGATACACAAATAACCTTACTAACAAATCTCTAAGAAAACCCAGAAATCAACCTTTTAAGACAAAGCAAAAAGCCCACTGTTGTAGGCTTTCTGTAAGATATATCTTAAAATTAAAGCATTTTGTTGTAGAATTCAACGACAAGTGCTTCGTTGATTTCTGGGTTGATTTCGTCGCGTTCTGGCAAGCGAGTCAATGAACCTTCCAATTTTTCAGCGTCAAATGATACGAATGCTGGACGTCCAAGAGTAGCTTCTACTGCTTCAAGGATAGCTGGAACTTTCAATGATTTTTCACGAACTGAGATCACTTGACCTGGAGTTACGCGGTATGATGGGATATCAACGCGTTTTCCGTCAACAAGGATGTGACCGTGGTTTACGAATTGACGAGCTTGACGACGAGTAGTCGCAAGACCAAGACGGTAAACAACGTTATCCAAACGACGTTCCAAAAGAAGCATGAAGTTGAAACCTAGGATTCCGCCTTTGATTTTTGTAGCTTGTACGAACAAGTTACGGAATTGTTTTTCACCTACACCGTAAGTGAAACGAAGTTTTTGTTTTTCAGCCAATTGCAAACCGTATTCTGACAATTTAGAACGGTTGTTTGGTCCGTGTTGTCCTGGTACGTAGTTACGACGTGCCAATTCTTTACCTGTACCTGTAAGTGAAAGGCCAAGGCGACGAGCTTGTTTCCAAGATGGTCCTGTATAACGTGACATGTGAATGTCCTCCTGATATAAATAATATTTCGGTGGAAATAGTCACTTAGAAAGCCCTGATTCGTGCAGATGCCCTTCGCCTAAACAGCCAAGGTTACTTATCATAAGACACCTGTTGACGAGCTTCATGCTTTCCTGCTGATATTTCACACAAAATCCATTTTACCATGAATAGCTGGATTTGTAAAGGGGTTTTAGGCTTTATTTTCATTGCCAGAGAGGTTGAGAAGGAGGGTAAAGGTGCTTCCGAGGCCGTACTGGCTGCTGACTGTGATTTCTCCACCCAATTGATGGGCCAATTCACGCGCAATTGCAAGGCCTAAGCCATGACCACCTGTTTTCATATTGCGCGAAGTTTCTACACGATAAAGGCGTTTGAAAATATTCTCCAAGTCCTCTGGAGCAATGCCCTGCCCTTCATCGGTCACACTGATTGAAAGCTGGTTATTATCCAGCTTAGCCACCACTTCCAGCTTGGTTCCTGGAGCTGAGTATTTAAAAGCATTATTGACCAGATTCACCAAGATACGAGAAAGTTTGGCATAATCTCCCTCAATCCGGGCAGACTCTGGGATTACCTGCAAGTGGACGTCTCGTTCCTCCTGCTCAATCAAGAACTGAAATTCACTCATGCACTCAATCAAGAGCTGATCTAGAAAAATGCTGTCTTTACTATTAGTTTCTATCTGATTTCTAGCTGAGTTTAGGGTCAAAAAATTCAATTCCTCAACCAGTTTATTGAGTCTTTCTGTCTGGCGTCCAATGGTTGCTAGATAATGGGCTTGTTCTCCCTCCTTGATAACCCCGTCCAAAATCCCTTCTACCGTCGCTTGGATCGAAGTGATGGGGGTCTTGATATCATGCGATAGCTGGGCAATCATCAAGCCCTTTTCTCGTTCACTTTCTTCCAAGGAATCAAAGGTCGCCTGCAAATCATGGGACATTTCATTGAAGGCTTGGCCTAACTGCTGAAATTCCATAGGACCTTGAACCTCCAGATTTGCAGGAAAGTCCTTGTCCGCTACCCGCTTGGCATGTTCCTTGAGTTTGCCCAATGAAGTAAAGACCGGCGATAGGAGAAAGAGACTAATCCCAGCACCGATAAAACTAGCCACTAGAGTCATACCCACTAGGAAATAAATTTCTCTTTCTTCAATTAACATTCGCTGGATGGCCCAAAAAACCACGATAATCGTTAGGAGTGTTGAAATGACATACCCCACTAAAATGTAACTTTTTAATTTCATTGACTACCTCGTGCTTTCTCAATTTTGTAGCCCAAGCCCCAGACGGTTTTGATGGTCGGTGTTGCTGCACTGGCATGTTTAGCCAACTCCTGTCGAAGAGCATGAATATGAACATTCAAGGTATTGGTATCATCCACATAGTCTTCTTGCCAGACCTTTTCATAGAGGTCTGTCTTAGAGAAAACCCGCTCTGGATTGCTGGCTAGAAGCCATAGAAGTTCGAAGGATTTGACGGTCAAATCAAGCGCCACATCTCCGACTTGGACCTCATGACTACTGTGATTCATCCGTAAATCCCCTAGACTGATGACCTCTGTCTCACCTCCTCGATGAAGGCGTCGCAAGATATTGTGGACACGCAAAACCAGCTCACGTGGGCTAAAGGGCTTGGCAATAAAGTCATCTGCCCCTAAGCTCAGGCCATAAATCTTGTCCTGCTCGCTAGTCTTAGCCGTGATAAAGAGAAAAGGCTGATCTGGAGATTGATACTGAACCTCACTAATCAAATCATAACCATCCATCCGAGGCATCATGATATCTGTAATAATCAAATCAATCGCTTTCCGCTTGAAGATTTCTAAGGCATCTACTCCATCATGAGCCACCAAAACCTGATAACCTGCCTGAACCAGATAGCGTTGATGAATATCTGTGATTTCTACCTCGTCGTCAACGAGTAAAATTGTCTTTCCCATCTGTCTCTCCTTTGAAAAAAACAGTGCTATACCACAATAGTATAACACTATTTTAATCGTTTTACGAACATTCTAATCGATATCTGAATTTTTCAAATCCTAGATAGAAAGTCTGTAGCTAGACTAGTTATTTTCCTCTTTTTTAGCTTTCAAACCGAGGCCACCTAGAAGTCCGGCCAAAGCTAATCCAAAGAATCCAAGAGTAGCCATTGATGTTTGCGCTTCACCGGTATATGGAAGCATGCCTTTTTGCTCTTTCATTTGATCAGCCATCATTGGATTTGACGCCTTGTTATTAGATGCCATCTTACCTTCATCAGACATTTTGCTTGAGGTTACCATAGGCTGGCTAGCATTCATGGTTTTGTCCTGCTCTTTGTTAGGCATCATCTTATCTTGGCTAGCAGCTGGCATTTGCGATTTCATCGGATTGAGAGACTTATACCCATTCAAGTTCACTGTCAACTCTTTTGTCGCTACCAAATTAGTTAAGTCAGGCTTGCCATCTTTTGCACCGTACACTTTGATAGTTGCCTTGTAACTTTGAGTGCCGTTTTGTTTTAACAAGTCTAACAAGTCTTTATCTGATTTGCCTTGAGTGCCGGCCAAGTCCACTTCATAGAAGTAAAGGCCTTTGCCCAATTTTTCTACTGGTGGGAGGGCAGGATTTTTAGCTGAACCGTTGTCTGACCATGGAGCCTTGTCTGAGGCTTTCAAGATGAGACGAGTCAACATACCGTCACCAGCGAAGAATTCGTATGGAATAACTTGGTTAACACCGGCTGTAAATGGACCTGGGAAATTCGCTTTATCCAAGTAAGTGGCTGGAACATCTACTGTGTCTTTGGTATTATCGGCTACACCTTTTTGTACTTCAGCTGGAGTAGTTAGGCCGTTCAAGTTGACATCCAACTCCTTAGTCGCTACGAGATTTGTCAAATCGGCTTTGCCATCTTTTGCGCCGTACACCTTGATGGTTGCCTTGTAGCTTTGAGTACCGTTTTGTTTCAAGAGGTCAAGAAGGTCTTTGTCAGATTTACCTTGAGTTCCTGCCAAATCTACTTCATAGAAATAGAGGCCTTTGCCCAAGTTTTCTACTGGTGGGAGAGCTGGATTTTTAGCTGAACCATTATCTGACCATGGGGCCTTGTCAGAAGCTTTCAAAATCAAACGAGTTAACATACCGTCTCCGGCGAAGAATTCGTATGGGATGACTTGGTTGACACCGGCTGTGAATGGACCTGGGAAGTTGGCCTTGTCCAAGTATGTAGCCGGAACATCCACTGTATCTTTAGTATTGTCAGCCACGCCTTTTTGAACTTCGGCTGGAGTAGTCAAGCCGTTCAAATTGACATCCAAATCTTTTGTCGCTACGAGATTTGTCAAATCAGCCTTACCATCTTTCGCACCGTACACTTTAATAGTAGCTTTATAACTTTGAGTGCCGTTTTGTTTCAAGAGGTCAAGAAGATCTTTATCAGATTTGCCTTGGGTACCGGCCAAATCTACTTCATAGAAGTAGAGGCCTTTGCCCAATTTCTCTACTGGTGGGAGGGCAGGATTTTTAGCTGAGCCATTGTCTGACCATGGAGCCTTGTCAGATGCTTTCAAAATCAAACGAGTCAATATACCGTCTCCGGCGAAGAATTCGTATGGAATTACTTGGTTGACACCAGCTGTGAATGGGCCAGGGAAGTTGGCCTTGTCCAAGTAAGAAGCTGGGACATCCACTGTGTCTTTAGTATTGTCAGCCACACCTTTTTGAACTTCAGCTGGAGTGGTCAAGCCATTCAAATTGACATTCAATTCTTTAGTCGCTACAAGATTGTTCAAATCTGCCTTGCTGTCTTTAGCACCGTACACTTTGATGGTAGCTTTATAGCTTTGAGTGCCGTTTTGTTTCAAGAGGTCTAGAAGCTCTTTATCTGACTTACCTTGGGTGCCTGCCAAATCTACTTCATAGAAGTAAAGGCCTTTGCCCAATTTCTCTACTGGTGGAAGGGCAGGATTTTTAGCTGAACCATTGTCTGACCATGGAGCCTTGTCTGAGGCTTTCAAAATCAGACGAGTCAACATACCGTCACCAGCGAAGAATTCATATGGGATGACTTGGTTGACACCAGCTGTGAATGGACCTGGGAAGTTGGCTTTGTCCAAGTATGTAGCTGGAACATCTACTGTGTCTTTAGTATTGTCAGCCACACCTTTTTGGACTTCAGCTGGGGTAGTTTCTGGTTGCGCTTCATTTGCTTCACGGTCTTGTCCAGAAACTGTAGGCGCAGGATTTGTCGCAGGTTTAACCGCATCTTCTGTTTCTTTCTTAGACTCTGGTTTTGCTTGTACTTCTTCTTTAGGTGCTACTACTTGGTCTTTAGCAGCTACATCCGTTTTTTCTGGAGAGCTTGTAGTATCCAAGCTTGCTTTAGGTGCTGACTCTGCCTGTTCTGAAGGAAGAGCTACATCAACTGCTTTCTTAAGAACCTCTGCTGGTAAGTCGCTCTTTTCACTCACCGAAGCAGCGTCTGGTACGACTTGAGCAGGGGTTGGATTGACTACATCGGCACGCACCGAACTTGGTTGACCAACTAGGACAAAGAAGCCACTAGCCACAACAACTGAGGCAACACCGACACTAAGACGGCGAATAGACCAACGAGTATATCTTTGATTTGGATTGAATTTCATAGGATTCTCCTTAGAGTTTTTCTTTATTTGATGACTCTAGTATAATCTCCTAAAATTAAAAAGGATTAAGAAAAAGTTAAAATTTTTCTTAAATCCCTCTTATAAAATACTTATATTAATTTTTTTACGAATTTAATTCTGCCAAGTCATCTAGATACTGGTTGTTAATGACTGCCAAGATATAGGCATCTGCTTTCAAGAGGTCATTAGGTCCAAACTGGACATCCAGTGGTGAATTTTCTTGTTCACGAAATCCTAGGACATTGAGGTTATATTTACCACGTAAATCTAGCTGACTCAGGCTTTGACCTGCCCAAACACTCGGAATCTTCATCTCCACGATAGAGACATTTTTATCCAGCTGAAAGACATCAACATTGTTATGAAAGAGAATGGTCTGCGCTAGAGACTGCCCCATTTCATACTCAGGTGAAATCACCGAGTCAGCACCGATTTTTTCTAGCACCTTCTTGGCTGTCTGGCTTTTGACCTTGGCAATAACCCTTGGTACCCCTAGACTCTTACAATGCATAACTGCAAGCACACTCGACTCTAGATTTTCCCCTGTTGCCACTACAACCGTATCACAGGTATCAATTCCTGCAGTTCTGAGGAGTTCCTCATCTGTAATATCGCCCACAACTCCACGCGCCAAAACTGGCTCAAATTGATTGATACGCTCAGCGTGGTCGTCAATGGCAATAATATTCATATCTTGCTTGGCTAGGGCCGTCAGGACACTACTCCCGAAAATCCCCAAACCTAAAATTCCAATCGTACGATCTGACATAGTTCTTCCTTTCTTATCCAATACTAATATCTGCTTTCATATACTGAATCAAATCTTTCTTATCAGGCTGGTAATCCGCTAGACTGACCAGCAAGGTCAAGGGACCGATACGGCCAATAAACATGAGTACCATGACAATGCTGAGAGCTAACTTGCCCAGTTCTGGTGTCAGATTTGCCGTTACCCCAACTGTCGCAAGGGCTGAAATGGTCTCAAACATGAGGTAAATAAATCGCGGTGTTCCTTCTGCTGTAATTCCCAACAACATCAAGCCCAACAAGAAGGTCATCAAAAAGATAATGAAGACACTAAAGGATTTTTGAACTGTTCGAGCCTCAATGGTTCTCTGCGCAACATTGGCATGAGGCAAGCCCAGCAATTCACTACGCGCAAAAACCAACAAGACAAAGAAAGTCGTAATCTTGAGACCCCCAGCCGTCCCTCCAGGCGCCCCTCCGAGAAACATCTGTAGGATATAGATAAACAGGGTCACAGGCCGAGCTTGAGTGTAGTCAATAGAGGCAAAGCCAGCTGTTCTCATGCTGACGGTTTGGAAAAAGCTAACCAGCACTTTCTCTGGAACGCTGAGATTGCCAATGGTTCCTGGATTGTGCCACTCCGTAAAGAGTGTAGATACTGTCCCAAACAGCAAAATCCCTGCAGTCAAGAAGAGAACCAACTTGGTGTGGAAACGCAGACGGCGTTTTTTCTTCTTATCAAACTGGGTTGCTAAGTCAAACCAGACCATAAAGCCGAGACCACCCGTGATAATCAAACCAGCAATGACCAGATTGATCAAGGGATCCGTCTGAAAAGCCACTAAACTGCTACTGCCGAAATTATCAAAACCAGCATTACAAAAGGCTGAAATGGCTAAAAAGATGGAGGTAAAAATGCCCCTTCCCCAGCCGAACTCAGGAATAAAACGGAAACTTAGTAGAAAGGCACCCAAGCCCTCCACCAGAAAAGTCGTCAAAAAGATAGACCGCATAAAGGACTTCAAAGACTTACTTTCCCCATAACTAAAACTCTCCTGAATGGTTTCACGACTACGCAGACTAAGCTTTTGCTTGCCTTGGATATAAAAAATCCCGATAAAGGTCATGAGCCCCAGACCACCAATCTGTATCAAGAGCATACAAATCAACTGCCCCCAGACATTATAGGTAGTAGCCACTGGTTGCGTAAAAAGACCAGTCACACAGACCATGGACACCGTCGTAAAGAGATGGTCAAAATAAGTAGCCTGAGAACCACTTGCCTGAACAAAAGGCAAACTCAAAAGAAGAGAACCTATAAAAATAACTCCAGCGAAACTCAGAAAAATCCGACGAGCTGGCGAAAGTCCGCCCAAGGCTCTTTCAATTTTTTTCACAAATAATTTAAATAACATACATCCATTGTACCATAAAAAGAAGAAGAGTAGCTAGATCTGAGAAGCTATCTCAAGACAGAGTTCCAAGGCCTTTTCGAAAGCTTCTGAACCCCAGTCACGACTGTCGTACTGGTCCAAGTCAGCAAGAGAATCTGCTGTAAACAACAACTCTCCCCAGAGAACGCCACGCAATTGAGCTACTGCCGCAAGTGCAGAACACTCCATCTCCACAACAGCACAGCCTTCCTCCTTGCGATAAGCTACCTTTTCAGCCGTTTCTCGGTAAAAGCCATCTGTCGTCCAGGTTATGACTTCCTTATAGGGAATCCCTTTGGCTTCCAAAACTCGCTCAATGGCAGCAATAGCCTCTGGCTGAATTTCCATATAACGAGAAGGTGCCACATAGTGGTAACTAGCCCCCTCATCTCGTAAAGCCCGAACCGGGACTAGAAAGGCGTTCTCCTCTATATCAGCTAGCACACCACAGGTACCAGTGGAAATGATTTGCTCCACACCGTAGCCAATCAACCAATCCATAAACTGGGCCGCTGGAGCGGAACCGACAGGAGCCTGGGCCAGACAAATTTCCTCGCCCTTATAGTCCACGACATAGACTGGATAGGTCTTGGTGGCAGAAACGAATTCGCCGACACAGTCCGCCCCTACTTCTCTCGCATAGCAGTCAATCTCCTCACCTAAAAATGCATAGACACACTTCTTGGGCAAGTGCAAGTCCAGCCCCTCGTGATTGGGCATGATGACCGCCTGAGGATTGTCATCAAACTCTAAAATAGGAATCGCATGTTTCTGAATCATAACCTACCTCCTCTAATTTTGTACTATTGTATCAAAAGCTGGCCGAGTGTCAAGGAGGAGGCTGATAAATTGAGGAGAAAAACAATACAATCGCAACCAATCTCCACCAAGTCGAAACAACTTGCTTGACAAAAGCTTGACTTCATGGTTTAATATACCCCACAAGGGTATGTTCGGAGGTGCCTATGTTTCACTTATTATTTACAAAAATTGACAGTATTTCTACCAGCGAGTTAGAAGCTAAACTCAGAGAACCGATTCAGCTACTGGATGTTCGGACACCAATGGAATTTCGTAGAGGTCATATCAAAAATGCCAAAAATGTTCCTCTAACCGAAATTGGTTCCTACACACCAACAACAAAAGAAACACTCTATGTCATTTGTCATTCTGGTGTGCGAAGCAAACTAGCTGCGAAAAAGCTTAAGAAAAAAGGCTACGATGTCATCAATGTACGAGGCGGTATGAGCGCTTGGACAGGAAAAGTCATCTAGAATCATAAAGGAGAAGGTCAATGAAAATTATCATTGTCGGAGGAGTTGCAGGCGGTATGTCAGCAGCAACCCGCCTCAGACGTCTCATGGAAGGCGCTGAAATCACTATTTTTGAGAAAGGTCCCTTTGTTTCCTTTGCAAACTGCGGACTTCCTTACTATGTTTCAGGAGAAATTGCAAACCGTGATAGTTTATTGGTCCAAACTCCTGAAAGTCTCAAAGCACGCTTTAATCTGGATGTTCGTCCTTTCCATGAGGTCATCAGCATTTCGCCAGCAGAGCACACTGTGACTGTACGACACGATGGACAGGAATTCACAGAAAGCTATGACAAGCTGATCCTCTCTCCAGGAGCCAAACCATTTGTTCCTGCTATTGAAGGACTAGTAGAAGCTAAGAATGCCTACACGCTCCGCAATGTTCCCGATCTCGATGAAATTATGGCAGCCTTGGACAATCATCCAAAAGAAGCTGTCGTTATCGGTGCAGGCTTTATCGGGCTTGAAATGGCTGAAAATCTGGCAAAACGTGGCTTGCAAGTCACCATCGTGGAGAAAGCTCCCCATGTCTTGCCACCATTAGATCAGGAAATGGCAGCCTTTGTCCAAGCAGAATTACTGGCAAACGGCGTCCGTGTTATCACTTCTCAGTCTGCGACTCGATTTGAAGACCAAGGAAAAATCATCGTTCTAGAAAATGGTCAAATGATCACTTCTGACCTCACTATCCTTTCTGTTGGTGTTGAACCTGAAAATGGACTGGCCAAAGCTGCGGGGATTGAACTGGGACTTAGAGGTGGGATTCTGGTCGATGAACATTACGAAACCAGTCAAAAAGATATTTTTGCAGTTGGGGATGCCATCGTTGTCAAGCAAGAGATTACGGGCCAAGACGCCCTCATCTCTCTCGCTTCTCCTGCCAATCGTCAGGGACGCCAAGTCGCGGACGTCATCGCAGGACTCGGTCGTACAAACAAGGGCAGTATCGGCACTGCTATCGTTCGTGCCTTTGACATGACCGCTGCTTCGACTGGTCTCAGCGAGCATATCCTTAGCATGAATCAACTTCCTTACAAGGCCCTTCATGTCAGTGGGAAAGACCACGCTGGTTATTATCCAGATGCTACTGATATGACCTTGAAGCTCCTCTTTGACCCAACCACTGGAAAAATCTACGGTGCCCAAGGAATTGGGAAGAAAGGTGTTGACAAGCGAATTGATATCCTGGCGACTGCTATCAAGGGAAATCTCACCGTCTTTGACTTACCAGAATTAGAGTTCACCTATGCGCCACCATTTGGCTCTGCCAAGGATCCCGTCAATATGCTGGGCTACGCAGCCTTAAACCTTATCGAAGGTCTCAGCGACAATATTCAATGGTACCAGCTCGAAGACGAACTAGCTAATGGTAAGAAATTCCTAGATGTACGGACAAGTGGCGAATTCCAGAGTGGTCGACTTAAGGTAGACACTATACACATCCCCCTAAACGAACTACGGGAACGCTTGGACGAACTAGATAAGAACCAAGCCTACATCGTTAGCTGCCACAGTGGTTTGCGCAGCTATATCGCAGAGCGTATCCTCAAACAAGCAGGCTTTACCGTCCAAAACCTTGACGGCGCTTATTCACTATACAAAATGGCTAACCCAGAAGGAGTAGAATATGGAAACTAGTATCAGTATGGCTGACTTTTATGAAAAATATCAACATAAAAATCTAAATCTTATCGATGTTCGTGAAGTACATGAATTCCAAGCAGGACATGCACCAGGTGCAAAAAATCTGCCTTTAAGCACCTTGGAACAAGGCTACAAAGAACTCAAACCTGACCATGAATACCATGTTATCTGTCAAGGTGGAGTGCGTTCTGCCTCTGCCTGTCATTTTCTCAGCGCCCAAGGCCTCACCGTTATCAACGTAGAAGGTGGTATGAATGCTTGGCCTGGGCAAGTAGAATAATCAAAAGGAGCTGGGCAAAAACTCAATTTCAGGAGAAAGTGAAGTAAATCTCCCCACAATAAAACGCATACTATCAAGGTTTTCAACACCTGATAGTATGCGTTCTTTTATTTTAAAGACTTTTTCCAGCCTCTCTTGATTCACATTAAACTATTCTATTAGCAGAGATCTTTGCAACTCTCATCTCTTTATTTCCGTTTAATCAAGTATCGGATAGCCTTTTCTAGACGTGCCTTTTGAGCTTCAGGATCATCTAGTGGCTGATTGATACATTCAGTAAGGTTTTCCGTAATTATCATCTCAATCACGCGTTCCACACTAGATTTCACTGCAGTCAATTGCGTTACAATATCAGCACAGTCACGATCTTCTTCAATCATCTTTTGAATCCCACGCAACTGACCCTCTGAACGTTTCAAACGAGTAATATACTTTGAGTTTGTCATTTCTTTTTCCTTGCTCGATTTTTCTTCATTATATCTCTAATCAGCTTCTTTGTCAAAATTCTCGCCCATCCAACTCACGCAGCTCTGTTATCAAAGACTTTTCAAAAGGTAAACTAGCCATACTGATAATTTACTAGAGTTTTCTAGTGTTACCTTGCTAAACAGATACGAGTCACAATTCCGTCTGGGTCTGTGATTTCCAGCTGGCTAGATGTCAGCCACTTGATTGGTGCATCAACTGCCTGTGCTCGCTGGGCAATCGTTAACAGTTCTTCTTTACGAGCTACCTCAATAACATAATAGGCTAAACCTGGTAAACCTTGCTTACGCGCAGCCAAACCTCTTCCTCCCCATTCGTTGACTGCCAAATGATGATGGTAGTCTCCAGCTGCAATCCAACTAGCACTAGGCACACTGAATTTGTCCTCTAGCCCTAACATCTTTTGATAAAACTGGCTAGACTTTCGACTATCCTTGACAGAAAGATGAATGTGCCCCATTCTCGTACCCTCGGCTAAAGCAAAGGGCTCTACTCTTTCCCCCAACTCATAGATATCCTGAGCCGCAAGGGCCTCAGTCACCCCGATAATGCGTCCATCTTCTCGAATATCCCATGTAGAAACCGGCTTATCTCGATAGAGTTCAATGCCATTTCCCTCCAAATCCTCCAAATAAAGGGCCTCACTGTAACCGTGATCTGCACCGCCGACAAGAGGAATCTGTAAATCTGTCAGATGCTTCAAGACATCCGCCAAAGCCTTTCGTGTCGGCAAGAGAATGGCCAGATGATAAAGACCATAATGTTCCCTTACTTCACCGCTTTCTTGTGCTTGAATCAAGTGTACCAAGGCTTTTCCACCAAGTCCCAGAATAGCATCTGTATCAGTTTGAGATAAGATTTCTAAACCAATAATCTGCTGATAAAAGGCTGTTTGACTCGCCAAGTCCTTCACATTTAAAACTGCCTCTGCCAAATAAATGTGGCTATGGTATTCATAGGTCATAAATGGTCCTCTTTTTTAATTGTAATTCTTTTTGTTACAACTATTATATAATTTCCATAAAGAAAGTCAAGCCAGACAACTTATAGATCATGATTCTGTAATCTTATCTATATGGGATTAGAACGAGAAAATCTACAGAGAATTGACAATAAAACCACCGAAAATTTTTAACCAATGCTATGATAACTCTCATCTCAATCCCAAAAAGAAAAGGAGCGGATATGATATCCTACTCCTTATTCTTATCAGAAAATCTAATTAGAATTAGTCTTCTTTTTTCTTTCGAGCAACAAGTCCAAATCCACCTAGGGCTCCAAGAAGTCCAAGCGCTGCTAGGCTAGCGTTAGCTTCTGTACCTGTGTTTGGAAGTTCTTTTTGACCTTCAACATATTTAGGTGTTTCTGGTTTAGAAGCTTGTTGGCTTGGAGTTGATGGTCCAACTGGTGTTGATGGTTCAACATGCTTAGGTATGACTGTTACTGGGACTTCTACCTCTACGATTTCTCCTGATGGTAGTTTCACTTTTACTTTAACACTTGGTTTTTGTCCTGGAGTTTCTGTTGTTGGGATTTCACCAATCTCTACGATTTCGGCACCTTTTGGTAACTCAACATGTTTCTTAACATCATCTTTGCCAATTGGAGTTCCAACCTCTACCACAATTGGAGTAACTTTTACTTTATCATCTGTCGATGGTGTTGATTTAGGAGTTACAATTACTGGTACATCAACCGTCACAGTACGTCCATCTGGCAATTCAACTACTACTGATACCGAAGGCTTAGTTCCTGGTGTTGTAGTCGTTGGAATATCACCAACTTTTTTAATCTTCCATCCTTCTGGTAACTCAACATGTTTCTTAACATCTTCTTCTGTTACCGGAGTTCCAACTTCTACTACGATTGGAGTAACTTTTGGTTTAACAATTACTGGGACCTCTACTGTAATTTGTTTACCATTTGGTAATTCAATTACTACTGGTACAACAGGTTTTACTCCTGGAGTTTCAGTTCCTGGTTTATCTCCGATAGAAACGATTTTCCCACCTTCTGGAATCTTAACATTTTTCTCAACATCTTCATTCGTGATTGGGTCTCCAACATTTTTGATGATATCGTTAATTGGTGTTACATTTACTGGAACCTCTACTGTGACTACTTTACCATTTGGTAATTCAACCGTGACTTTAACTGGATCCTTCTTACCTGGAGTTGTCAAGTCTGGAATGTTTTCAACATTTGTGACCTTGCCACCTTCTGGAATCTTAATTCCTTTAGTGTAATCCTCTGGTGTTAATGGAGTTTTCGTAACTGGAGTTTCAATTTCCTTAACAGGTGTTACATTTACTGGAACCTCTACTGTGACTACTTTACCATTTGGTAATTCAACCGTGACTTTAACTGGATCTTTCTTACCTGGAGTTGTCAAATCTGGAATGTTTTCAACATTTGTGACCTTGCCACCTTCCGGAATCTTAATTCCTTTAGTGTAATCCTCTGGTGTTAATGGGGTAGATGTGACTGGTGTCTCAATCTCTTTAACAGGTGTTACATTAACTGGGACTTCTACTGTAATCACTTTGCCATTTGGTAATTCTACCGTTACTTTAACTGGATCCTTCTTACCTGGAGTTGTCAAGTCTGGAATGTTTTCAACATTTGTGACCTTGCCACCTTCTGGAATCTTAATTCCTTTAGTGTAATCCTCTGGCGTTAATGGTGTTTTCGTTACTGGAGTTTCAATTTCCTTAACAGGTGTTACATTAACTGGGACTTCTACTGTAATCACTTTGCCATTTGGTAATTCAACCGTTACTTTAACTGGATCTTTCTTACCTGGAGTTATCAAGTCTGGAATGTTTTCAACATTTGTGACCTTGCCACCTTCTGGAATCTTGATGCCTTTAGTATAATCCTCTGGTGTTAATGGGGTAGAGGTGACTGGTGTCTCAATCTCTTTAACAGGTGTTACATTAACTGGGACTTCTACTGTAATCACTTTGCCATTTGGTAATTCTACCGTTACTTTAACTGGATCCTTCTTACCTGGAGTTGTCAAGTCTGGAATGTTTTCAACATTTGTGACCTTGCCACCTTCTGGAATCTTAATTCCTTTTGTGTAATCCTCTGGCGTTAATGGGGTAGATGTGACTGGTGTCTCAATCTCTTTAACAGGTGTTACATTAACTGGAACTTCTACTACAATAACTTTTCCATTTGGTAATTCAACCGTGACTTTAACTGGATCCTTCTTACCTGGTGTTGTCAAGTCTGGAATATTTTCAACATTCGTTACCTTGCCACCTTCTGGAATCTTGATGCCTTTTGTGTAATCCTCTGGTGTTAATGGGGTCTTAGTTACTGGAGTTTCAATTTCCTTAACAGGTGTTACAGTTACTGGGACTTCTACTGTAATCACTTTGCCACTTGGTAATTCAACCGTTACCTTAACTGGATCTTTCTTACCTGGTGTTGTCAAGTCTGGAATATTTTCAACATTTGTGACCTTGCCACCTTCTGGAATCTTAATTCCTTTAGTGTAATCCTCTGGTGTTAATGGAGTTTTCGTAACTGGAGTTTCAATTTCCTTAACAGGTGTTACAGTTACTGGAATCTCTACTGTGACTACTTTTCCATTTGGTAATTCAACCGTTACCTTAACTGGATCCTTCTTACCTGGTGTTGTCAAGTCTGGAATGTTTTCAACATTCGTTACCTTGCCACCTTCTGGAATCTTGATGCCTTTTGTGTAATCCTCTGGTGTTAATGGGGTAGATGTGACTGGTGTCTCAATCTCTTTAACAGGTGTTACATTAACTGGGACTTCTACTGTAATCACTTTTCCATTTGGTAATTCAACCGTTACCTGAACTGGATCTTTCTTACCTGGTGTTGTCAAGTCTGGAATGTTTTCAACATTTGTGACCTTGCCACCTTCTGGAATCTTGATGCCTTTTGTGTAATCCTCTGGTGTTAATGGGGTAGAGGTGACTGGTGTCTCAATCTCTTTAACAGGTGTTACATTAACTGGGACTTCTACTGTAATCACTTTTCCATTTGGTAATTCAACCGTGACTTTAACTGGATCCTTCTTACCTGGTGTTGTCAAGTCTGGAATGTTTTCAACATTTGTGACTTTACCGCCTTCTGGAATCTTAATTCCTTTAGTGTAATCCTCTGGTGTTAATGGGGTAGAGGTGACTGGTGTCTCTATTGAGACTGGAACGACTTCTACTACGTTAACAGGTACAGGTACCTCTTTAGTCGCAACTACTTTACCATCTTTCACATACTCTACCACTACTGTCGCTGGGATTTGTACACCAACTGTTGCTGTAGGTGGTACTGTTCCTGTTTTAACTTCTGTAACTGTTACAGTAACTCCTGATGGAAGCCCCTTCACGTTATTAGCTGCTTTTTCAGCCTGTTCTTTAATAGCTTTTTCTAGTTCTTGCTTATCACTATCTTTAAGAACTGTTACACCTTCTGGGGTTACTTTTGGTAATACTGTCACTGGGACTTTTACTGTCTCTTCACCATTTGCATACTTAACTTTAGTTGGTACTGTTACATCGGTTGCTCCAACTTTATCCTTTGTATCTGGTAAATCAGCTTCTGTTGGATCTTGTACTGTTCCACCTTGTCCTGGTGTTACTGCATCTTTTACTTTAGCTATTTCAGGTTTGTCGCCTTCAACAACGTATACTTGATCAGCATTTGAACCAACGACATTTACAGTAATTTCTGCATCTTTTGTATACTTAACGCCATCTACTGTATAGGTTACTGGGACTTTTACAGTTCCTTTGTTTGTTCCTGCTTCCGATGTAATGGTTGCAAGCACTTCTTCTGTAATCGCTCCAACTTCTACATCTTTGGCACCATCTGGTAATTTAGCTTTGAAATCTGCTGAGTTTGCTACTTCTTCCGCTTTAGCTTTAGCTACTTCTTTAACTTTATCTGTAGTTTCACCTTTTGGTACTGTTACTTCACCTTTAGCAACTGGCAATACTGTTACTGGTACTATTACTTTCTCTGGATCTTTAATTCCTTCGTAAGTTACTGGAACTTCGACTGTTACATCTGTAGTTCCTGCTTTTCCAGTTGTTTCTGGTAATGTTGTTGGTTTACCAACTGTCCCGCCTTGTCCTGGTGTTACGGCATCTTCAGCTTTCGTTGGTTTATCACCTTCAAACACGACTACTCGTTTAGTTGTTGATCCAACTACTGTTACTGGGACTTCTACTTCTTTAGTACCAATAACGTTTCCTTTTTCATCAGTATATTCAATAACTACCTTAGCTGGTTTTTGTTCTCCTGTAGCAGTTGTTTCAGGTTTTTCTTTCACTTCTTTAACAGTTACTGTTACACCTGCAGGAATATTATCTTTTGGTAATGCATCCACTACTTCTTGAGCTTTTGCTTTAACCATTGTTTCTAAATCTGTGCTATCTTTAAGTACTGTTACTCCCGTTGGTTTAACAACTGGTAATACTTTCACAACTGCAGGGACTTCTACAAGTTTATCTTCACCATCTTTCGCAACTACTGTTACTTTCTTATCTCCAGGTGTTGTTGTATCTACATCACCATCTTTATAGGTGAACTTAGTTCCGTCTGGATATTGATCAGGATTAATGCTTTCAGATGGATCTGGTTGTGTATTTTGAGGATTTTCAAATACATATTGCACTTCAGGATCTACTACCACAACTTTAGCTGGAACTTTAACAATCGTATCTTCACCAACTTTAGCCACAACGACTACATCTTTCTCTCCCGATGTAGTTGTATCTACTGGAGTTTCATAAGTAAATTCCGTTCCGTCTGGATATTCACCCGGTGTGATACTTTGTTTAGCTTCTGGTTGTTTATTAGCTTTATCAGCCACAACGTATTGTGGAATACTGTCAACTACACGTACTGTTGCTGGAACTCTTACTAGTTCATTTCCATTTTCATCAGTAACAATAATCTTAACTTCTTTATCTCCAGGTGTTGTTGTATCTGGTTCTTTTTCGTAAGTGAATTTAGAACCAGCTGGATAATCATCTGGATTGATACTATCTTCTGCTTTTGGAGCTTCTTTTGGATCTACTGGGACAATTTGTGGATATCCTTCAACAACTTTAATCGGTACATTAACAGTTTCTTCACGTTTATTATCCCCTGAACCATATGTCACTGTCACAGGAGCTGTTAATGTGTCATCCCCAACTTTATCAGTTGTATCAGGAAGTTTAGTTTCATCTACTGTTTTCTCATTTCCTTTAGTAGTAACAGCATCTTTTAATTTTTCTGAAGATGGTTTATCTCCTTCTACTACATAAACAGGTTTTGCAGTTGAAACTTGTGGTTTAACTTTAATTGTAAACTCTTGATCTATTTCTTTCTTAGTATCAAATGTTGGATCCTGATCAAATGGATTATCTACAACATCATATCCCATAGATTTCAAAACATCAACACGTGCTTGAACTTTTTCTTCTGGAATTTTATCTCCTGATTTACCAGTAAGATCATCAATATTATATTTCGTATCTAATGGTGTTTCAACACCTTCATCATCTACTGAAACAAATTTTACTTTTGCTTTTTGATCGTCTTTATCATAGGTAATCTTGATATTTGCTTTTGGATCCGTAATTTTTGGTGGTTTATATCCTTCTTCTGGTTTAGCAGGATTTACCGGTTCTAATGGTGTTCCATTTCCATCTTTTGGAGTATATCCATCTTTATGAGGAATAATTTGCGTAATTTCACCAGTCTTGGTTGGATCATTTGGATCGTTAGGGAATGGAATCGGATCTCCATCCTTACCAGTGGTTGGATCAACAGGAATCCAGCTTCCAATTTTCGTATAAGTAACTTTATCCGTTTCATCAGGGATTACTTTTGTATCTTTTGCAGGGGTTGCTGCTTCTTTAGCTGGAATTTCTTTTTTATCAGCAATATATCCTGGTAGAACGTCTACTCCAACTTTATCCCATGTTTTATTTGGACTTTCCCAATCAGTATAGGTTACTTCTTTTGTAACAAGATTAACGGTCGCTTTTCTTGTGAATGGTACCGTTTGAACAGTATCATCCTTAGCTTTTTCTTCAGCTGCTGTATCTGAATCTTTCTTCACATATGAAATCACACGTTTAGCTGTTGTATTCAAGTCAGATTCAGCTAATCCCTCAGGCCATTTAAGTTCTGGTGTATCCCCATTTGGATCTACTGGACTATCTTTTTCATGTGGTGTTGATGAAGGTACTTCAATGATTCTAGGTTTAACCACAATTTTAAATGTTTGAGAAGGTGCTGATGAACCATCTGTTGGGTTAATATCTTCCTTGTCATCAAAAATTGGATGATGATTATCTTGAATATGGTATTCATCACTTTCTACTTCATAACCTTGGTTCTTAAGTTCTTTGATTTTGTTGTCAACATCTGTACTTGCTGGTAATTCTGAACCAGATTTTCCTGTTAAATCAAAGCTAGAAACCACTTCATTTGCGGCTCCATCGACTTTCTTCTCAATCACTACTTTAGCTGTTTGAGTAGAAGGTATATATGTAATTGGTGATTCCCCAAATTTGTCCGTTGGTGTAAATCCATCTGGAACTTTATAGCCTTGAGTTGGATCATTTGGATTTTTCGGTGTTAATTCTTGTCCGTTATATACTGGAGTATATCCTGGAACATATGGAATTGTTATCGTGCTAAAATCACCTGGAACCGTTGGATCAGTCGGGTTATTTGGATAAGAGATCTTATCTGGTGCTCCTTGTGGTTTCTTACCTGCTGGATAGTTAGGTACAAATGAACCAATTTCTTTATAAAGAACTTTCTTCACTTCAGAAGTTGCTGTTCCATTTTGTGCTGGCTTAGGAGCATCTTTTTCTGGAACAAGTTTATCCGCATTATCCACTAATAAATAATTATTAATAACTGGAGATTCAACTGAGTTATACTTACCATTAGTACCATCTGCTTTAGCATCAGTTAGTTTATCCGCTTCATTGTAAACTTCCCAATCAGAGTAAGTTACTTCTTTTGTTTCAGGATTAACTGTTGCTGTACGTTTGTAAGTTACTTTTTGCACCTTTTCAGCATATAAAGGAGTAGCATTATCTTTGTTTGCATCTTCTTCTTTTAGATACTTAATTGTACGTGTAACTTCTTTAACTAAGTCCTCACGAGTAACTCCTGCTGGATATTTACCAAGATTTTCATCTCCTTCTTTTACAGGTGTATCTGCTGTTTTTGGAGATACTGGAGCTGTTGTGCTTGGATTTGTTGGATCAGTTGTTACTGTTGGGTCTACTTTAATTAAGTCTAAGACATGAACAGTGACATTTGTTTCTGTTGATTTCTTACCTTCACTATCAGTTGATTGAACTTTTACAGTGTAATCTCCAACTTTAGTTGTATCTAGATTACCTGCATCACTTACTGCAATTGTTGGTTTAGTAGAATCAACTCCATCACGATCATCTTCTAAGTCAGTTGCTGATGGTTTCGCTTTTTCTAGAACTTTATCATTATTCCATTTGTCAGCTTCTTTGGTTTTATAAACATATAAATCTTTTTTCTCAACTGCTACTGTTGGAGCTTCGTTTAGAACATTAGCATAAGCTGGATCTGATTCGTTACCTGCTTTATCAAGCACAGTAACTTTGATACGTTTGTCAGGATTTGTTGTCTCATTCGCTTCTGTCAAATCTGTTCCTTTTGGAACTGGAACAACTAATTTACCATCGCGTACTTCAACTTTTGTTTCACCAATATACCAACCATCTTCTTTTTTATTTAAAGTAATTGGAGTTTTACTATTTGGTAACGTAACTTTCATTGAAGTTACTCCACCAATAGCTTCTTTAATATTGTCTACCTCAGTATCAGCATCACGGTCCGTTCCATTGTTTCTATCATTGTCAGCGATATCTTGTTTTTCTCTAGGTACATCTGTTAAATTAGTATCTTTTTCTGTTGGAACAGAAATTAATAATTCTGTTGGTTGATTTTTATCAGTTTTTTCTCCATTAATGCTATCAGTATGAACTGGTTCCACAGTAGGAGTTACTGGTTTAATCGTATCGATGTAAATTGTTTTGTTGTAGTAGTAATCTGGATTGTCTGTATTTCCTAGAGCATTGAATGTATTTCTATATGGACTATTTGGATTTACAACACCTGTATTTTCTAATACTCTGTTGCCTTGTAAATCTGTAAATCCTTCTTTAATTTCTGCAGTTACCTTAAAAGTAGCTGTCCCTTTGAAATTTTTTGCCGTTGTGAAATCAATACCGAATGTTCTTGTCCCATTCTTTGCTGGATCTGAATCCCCTGCATTGAATTTCAATCTAAGCGTTCTTGTTGCTTCATCATACGATACGACTTGGAAAGGACCAGGCCAATTCCATTCATTTGCTTTTTTTAGAGAATCTTTTAATTCGACACCTTCAGGAATTTTAATTGTGTATTCATAAGCGCCGTACGTTGGTAACCCACCAACGTTTTTCACAGTAACTCTTAATTGACCGGATTCTTTGTCTTTATAGAGAGTGTCTTCTCCATAAGAGGATGTAGCCTTATTACGAACAACATCTGTTGTCATTTCTAATGCAGCACCAACAGCTAAGTTGACCCCACCTACAAAATATCCATCTTCAATTTCTGATTTACCATTTACTGGATAGGTCTTTTTAAATGCTGGTCCATCCTCTAGTGCCTTAATTGTTATTTTAATTTTTTTAGTCGTATTTGGAGTATTAATAATCGTTCTCCAGAATCCGAAACCATTACCATTCCCTCCATCACCATACGGAGTTGAAACGTGTGTTGTTTCACTATTATTATTCGCATCTTTCAGTGTTGTTAAAACTTCACCTGTGTCTGCATCTGTAACGGTAATTTCTACTTTTTCACCAGTACCAGCAGTACCCATATTCCCATAGGCACCACCCGTTAATGCACTAAGATATAATCTAGAATTCGGATTGACATTAAATTCTTTCGAAATTTGTGTACCTTTTTTATTTAACTGAATATAATAGCCTTTACCGACAGCAGAATGTTCTGCATTATTTAAAGGAATACCAGGTACACTTGAGTAGTTGACACCATTTGCATAGTTTTGATTAGCTTTATTAGGCGCTAAAGGATTGTCTGGAGTAGGAGTATCGTTATACTGTCTATCAATACTTCCATTATTATCGTAAACTTTAGATGGTTTTGGTTCAAATCCAGCAGGTCTATCAGCCGCAACTTCTGTTGGAGCTTCAGGTTTGATAGCTGTTACATAATTATTTGTCCCTTCTATCTTCCAACCATCAATTTCATTTTCTATTCGTTTTTCTTTCCAATTGTAAGTAATTTTCCCTAACTTCACTGGGGCTGGATTTGGACTACTAGCATTATTTCTTGAATATTGATTTTCAACAGTTGCGGATTTTGTTTCAACATCTGGAGTATTGAAATCAATATCCCCAAATTGATTTTTCAAACTTGAAATAACGTTATCTACTGGGTTAGCTCCTACCCCCCTCTTATTATTACTTGTAGGACCTTCCGCTGCTTGTTCCCCTACACCAGTAGGAGTCGCTCTAAACCCACTTTCCCCTTTACCAGGAATTGCTTTTCCGTTTCGTGGATCTTGGTTTTTATTTGTTTTTTCTACTTTAGCTTCTGTTTCTGATTTATCTTCTACAGCAGGAGACACTTTGGGCATGCTCTCAATTACAAAAGCCTTTTCTCCTAATCTTGCAACAGTTTTATCTACCTCTGCCTGAGTTGCTTTATCATTTGCTGATAAAGCTTGAGCTTCTAATAGTGCTGCCTTTGCATCCTCAATAGTTTTTGATGTTTTATTACTAATTTCAACTTTATCGATAGCTGATTGAATACGTGAAATCGCTTCTGATAACTTACTGAAGTCTACCTTTGCAATATTTTCTGGTGCTACCCTATCTTCATTAACTAAAGCTTCAGCTGAAGTTACTACTGGTTTAGAAACTGGATCTTTAGAAGGAATTTCTTTTCCCTTAGCATCAGAGCTCGAAACATTCTCTTCGTGATTTAGGTTTTCTTGAGATGGCGATGACTGTTGATTAGACAAATTTGAGCTCGTTCTTGCATCATTTCCTTGAATAGTGTCAGCTTTTGCAGTGGCTCCACCTCCAAACATCATAAGCGCTGCAATCGCTACTGATGCTGCACCAAAACTATACTTTCGGATTGAAAATCGTTGAACTTTTTGTCCATGATATTTTTTTATTCGTGAGTACATTACTACTCCTTTACTTATATTTTTATTTACATCAAGAAAAGTCAGTAAAATCCTCAAATTGATACTAAGAAAATCCCTGACTTCACCTATTGTATAATAAACATAATAACTCTATCCATTCATTATGTCAAGCAATTCGATATTTTAATCGATGTTAATATATAAAAAAGCAAAGATAATTAATAGCTTCAGAAATATGATTAACAACTTTCAAAAAAGATTAAAAATTACCTCATATTTACATAGAAAAAGGAGCGGATATGATATCCTACTCCTTATTCTTATCAGAAAATCTAATTAGATTTAGTCTTCTTTTTTCTTACGAGCAACAAGCCCAAATCCGCTCAAGACACCTAAAAGTCCAAGTGCTGCTAGGCTAGCATGGTCTTCTGTACCAGTATTAGGAAGTTCAGCTTGTCCTTTAGCTTCTGATGAAGCTGCTGGAGCTTGTGGTGCTTTACCATTTACTGGTGCTGATGGCATCGTTGGAGTTGCTGGGTTAGCCGGTGTTGTTGGGTTAGTTGGATTAGCCGGAGCAACCGGTGTTGTTGGTTGACTTGGGTCTGTCGGTTTCACCGGACTTGTTGGGTTTGTTGAAGGTGTTGATGGAGAACCTGGTTGAGATGGAGTGAGTGAGCCTCCATTTGTAGTACCTTCTTTGACTTCTTTATAAACGTAAGTTACTTCTGTTGTTCCTTCTGTTACTTTACCATTTTCATCACCTTTAGTTGAAGTTGGTACTAATACGTATAGTTTTCCATCTTTCGTAGTGATTGTAGCTGGTTTGTTGTCAGTTGTGTCATATGCTGAGCTTACTGATCCGTCTGTAGTATCTTTAACGTCTTCTGCGATTGTGTTACCCGCTTCGTCTACATAATGAACGACGACGTTTCCTTTTACTTCTTTGTACACATATGTTACTTCTGTTGTTTTACCTGCTTCAACACTTCCGTTTTCGTTACCTTTAGTTGATGCTGGGACTAATTCGTATACTTTTCCTTCTGGAGTTGTAATACGAGTTGGTTTCATATCGTTATCAGTAGTGTTGTACGCAGCTCCTGGTTTACCGTCTTTTGTATCAACAGCGTCAGTTTGGATTGTGTTTCCAGCTTCGTCTACATAGTGAACTACTACTTGTCCTGCTTTTTCGTAAACGTAAGTTACTTCAGTTTTACCTTCTACTACATCTCCTGTTTCAGGTTTAGAATCGTCTTTAACAGCTTTTTCTGTTAAGTAGTATTTAACACCATCTTTTTCGATTGTTGCTGGTTTGTTGTCAGTTGTATCGTATTTGGCGTTTAGAGAAGCACCTTTTGTATCTTCTTTATCGTCAGCGATTACGTTACCTTCTGTATCAACGTAGTGAACCACTACATCACCAGTTACTTCTTTATAAACGTAGGTTACTTCTACTGTCCCTTCTGTTACTTTACCAAACTCTTCACCCTTAGTTGAAGTTGGTACAAGTACATATACTTTACCATCTTTTGTAGTGATTGTAGCTGGTTTGTTGTCACTTGTGTCGTATGCTGAGCTTACTGATCCGTCAATCGTATCTTTAACATCTTCAGCGATTGTGTTACCCGCTTCATCAGTGTAGTGAACGACTACATTACCAGTGATTTCTTTGTAAACATAAGTCACTTCTGTAGTCTTACCTGCTTCAACATCACCAGCTTCGTTACCTTTAGTTGATGCTGGTACTAATTCGTATACTTTACCTTCTGGAGTTGTGATACGAGCTGGTTTCATGTCCTTATCAGAAGTATCGTATTTAGCTCCTGGTTTACCGTCTTTAGTATCAACAGCATCTGCTTGAAGAGTGTTTCCAGCTTCGTCTACGTAATGAACAAGAACGTTTCCTGCTTTTTCGTATACATAAGTGATTTCTGTAGTTCCTTCTACAACAGCACCGTTTTCTGGCTTAGAACCGTCTTTCAATTCTTTAGCTGTTAAGTAGTATACAGTTCCATCTTTTTCAAGTTTAGCTGGTTTGTTGTCAGTTGTATCATATTTCTCACTTAGTGATCCATTTTCTACATCTTTCGTATCGTCAGCTAATGTGTTTCCTTCTGTATCAACATAGTGAACGACTACATTACCAGTGATTTCTTTGTAGACATAAGTTACTTCTGTAGTTTCTCCAGCTTTAACTTTACCTGTTTCATCACCTTTAGTTGATTGAGGGATTAATTCGTATACTTTTCCTTCTGGAGTAGTGATACGGTTTGGTTTCATTCCGTTATCAGCAGTGTTGTAGTCAGCGTTTGGTTTACCGTCTTTTGTATCAACAGCATCTACTTGAATAGTGTTACCTTTCTCATCTGTGTAGTGAACGACTACTTGTCCTGCTTTTTCGTAAACGTAAGTTACTTCAGTTTTACCTTCTACTACGTCTCCGTTTTCTGGTTTAGAGTCATCTTTAAGAGCTTTTTCTGTTAAGTAGTAAACAGTTCCGTCTTTTTCGATTTTCTCTGGTTTGTTGTCAGTTGTGTCGTATTTAGCGTTTAGAGAAGCACCTTTAGTATCTTCTTTATCTTCAGCAATGATGTTACCTTCTGTATCAACATAGTGAACGACTACATCTCCAGTTACTTCTTTATAAACATAGGTTACTTCTGTAGTTCCTTCAGTAACCTTACCAGTTTCAGCACCTTTAGTTGATGCTGGTACCAATTCGTAGACTTTGCCTTCTGGAGTCGTAATACGTTCTGGTTTCATTCCGTTATCAGAAGTATCATATGGTGTGCTAATTGATCCATCTGTTGTATCTTTAGCATCTTCAGCAATTTTATTTCCTGCCTCATCTGTATAGTGAACTACTACATTACCTTTTACTTCTTTATAAACGTATGTTACTTCTTTAGTTTGACCTGATTCTACAGTACCTGTTTCATCACCTTTAGTTGATGCTGGGACTAGTTCGTATACTTTTCCTTCTGCAGTTGTGATACGAGTTGGTTTCATTCCGTTATCTGCAGTGTTGTATTCAGAACCTGGTTTTCCATTGTCAGTATCTTTAGCACCTGAAGCAATATCTTTACCGTCTGCAGTTCCTACTAATGGAGTTCCGTCTTCTGTTTGGTAATTAACGATTACTGATCCAGCTTTTTCATAAACGTAAGTTACATCAGTTTTACCTTCAACTACGTTTCCAGTTTCTGGTTTAGAATCATCTTTAAGACCAGCTTTTGTAATGTAGTATACAGTTCCGTCTTCTGCAGTGATTTTTTCTGGTTTGTTATCAACAGCAGTATCATATTTTTCGCTTAGAGATGCACCTTTAAGGTCGTCTTTATCAGCTGCGATTTTGTTACCTTCTGTGTCAACATAGTGAACTACTACATCACCAGTTACTTCTTTATAAACGTATGTTACTTCTTTAGTTTCTCCAGCAACAACTTTACCAGTTTCTTCACCTTTAGTTGCTGTTGGTACTAATTCGTATACTTTGCCTTCTGCAGTTGTGATACGAGCTGGTTTCATTCCGTTATCAGAAGTATCATAATCTGATCCTGGTTTTCCATCTACAGTGTCTTTAGCACCTGAAGCTACATTTGCACCAGCTGGGTCAACACCTACTAATGGAGTTCCATCTTCTGTTTGATAGTTAACGACTACTTGTCCAGCTTTTTCATAAACATAAGTTACTGTAGTTGTACCTTCAACAACATCTCCAGTAGCTGGTTTAGAATCATCTTTCAATTCTTTAGCTGTTAGGTAGTATTTAACACCGTCTTTGGTGATTTCAGCTTTTTTGTGGTCTGCTGTGTCGTATTTAACGTTTAGAGAAGCATCTGTTTCGTCTTTTTCGTCTTCTGCGATTACGTTACCTTCAGTATCTTCATACTTAACGACAACATTACCTTTTACTTCTTTATAAACGTAGGTTACTTCTTTCGTTTCACCTGCAACAACTTTACCAGTTTCATCACCTTTAGTTGCTGTTGGTACTAATTCGTATACTTTACCTTCTGCAGTTGTAATACGGTTTGGTTTCATTCCGTTGTCTGCAGTGTTGTAGTCAGTTCCTGCTTTAGCGTCTGTAGTGTCTTTAGCACCCGAAGCAATATCTGTACCGTCTGCAGTACCTGTTAATGGAGTTCCGTCTTCTGTTTGGTAGTTAACGATTACTGATCCAGCTTTTTCGTAAACGTAAGTTACTGTAGTTGTTCCTTCTACTACGTCTCCAGTAGCTGGTTTAGAACCATCTTTCAGTTCTTTAGCTGTTAAGTAATATTTAACACCATCTTTCTCGATAGATTCTTTTTTGTGGTCAGCTGTATCGTATTTAACATTTAGAGAAGCATCTGTTTCATCTTTTTCGTCATCAGCAAGTGTGTTACCTTCAGTATCTTCATACTTAACGACAACATTACCTTTAACTTCTTTGTAAACGTAGGTTACTTCTTTAGTTGTTCCTGATTCAACCTCACCTGTTTCTTCACCTTCAGTTAAGTCTGGAACTAATTCGTATACTTTGCCTTCTGCAGTTTTAATACGAGTTGGTTTCATTCCGTTATCGGCAGTGTTATAAGCTGTACCTGGTTTACCATTATCAATGTCTTTTGCACCTGATTCTACAGTTTTACCAGCTCCATCTTCGTCTACTACTGTTCCTGCAAGTGGAGTTCCATCTTCAGTTTTGTAGTTAACGATTACTGATCCAGCTTTTTCATAGATGTAAGTTACTTTTGTAACACCTTCTACTACTGTTCCTGTTTCAGCTGGTGATGTAGTTTCTGTACCATTTACAGATGTCATTGTGTTTGCTTCGTTTAGGTAGTAAACATTTCCTTGTGCATCTGTAAGTTTTTGAGGTTTTTCAGTTTCATTTTCTTTAGTGTTGTAAGGTACGTTTTTAGAAGCTGTAGTACTACTTACAATTACATCATTTCCATCAGCATCAACATAGTATTTCTCAGTTACTACTTCAGCTACTGTTTCAGGAGTATCAGTGTAAGGAGATTTTAATTCTGTTCCGTCTTCTGTTTGGTAGTTAACGACTACAGAACCTTTTTTCTCGATTTCACGAGTTTTTTCTTCTGCATAAGTGTAAGTGATTGTTGTAGTACCACTTGCTAAACGGTATGCACGAAGAGGAGTGATTTCGTCACGGTAAGAATACTCTTCAACTTCCGGCGAAGGATCAGAAAATTTAAGAAGAAAATCACTACTATCTTCTAAAGTACTTGTTTCTTGATCAGTAACGCTTGCTATATCAGCTGTTATATCACTTGTAGGTCTTCCTTTATCATCAACTTGATCTCCCTTATCAGCACTAATCTCCAGAGGACCACCAGTTTTTGCCGCCATTCCTAAAGTAATATATCGTTTGAAATTAAGGAGGTTATCTTCAAATCCTTTTTCTTGAAGATATGCAAGATAGCTTTTTACAAGAGTTTTGTTTGCTTCTCCTGTTAAAGTATCTGGAGCCGCTTTAAAGTTTTGTACCATTGCATATGTTCTATTTAAAGTAGCACCAGTTCCATCTTTATCATCTGCTACATTATCACTAGATGACAATTGTATCTGTGCTGTTAAAGAGAAACTCTCAGTTTTAGCTGTTACATAGGTATTTTTCTCAAGGACGAAAACATAATCTCCTTCTTTGATTCCTCCATCAGCCGTTACGTTCGCTGAATTGAAGTTTTTTGCTGTTGCTTCTCCAGCTTTGAAAGCTTCTATCATCTTAGCATCAGAAGTGATTGCACCTGAATCAGCTTGTACATATTTACCATATGTTCCTTTTCCTGTTTGTTCAACAATCCAAGCTTTTCCACCAGGTTTTACAGTATCATAAGTGATTTTACCTTCTGCGTTACTTAACCCTTCTGGAGTCAATTTCGCAGTTACATCACCTAGAGTTGTGTCAGAGTACACTCCTCCACCGTTTCCAGTAGTTTCAACCTTAGGTTCTCCGATTAGGTGGTAAGTCTTCCCATCTTTTTCGATTGTTTCTTTCTTACCATTTTCTTTAGCGTCGTTTAGGTCGCTAGCTTCTGCATCACCACCTGTAGTTCCTTTGAAAACTTCTCCTGATTTACCGTATACATCGTATGGTGTTTCGATAGTTTTATCAGCACCAGAGTTTTGGTTTTTGTTTTCTTCTAATACAGTATTACCCTCAGCAGTTACATATTTGTAGTCTACTTTTCCAGTTTTAGTAATTGTATTTGTTCCCTCTGCAGTTGGATCAGTTGAAAATGCCCTACCTGCATCTGGGTTCTCAATATTAGCTGTATCTACAATTACTGACCCCTTATCATTTGAGATCGTTGTTGTGTTGTCGCTGTTTTCTGTCATCGCTGCTTCTGCAATATGGGGTTGTCCTGCCATTGCAAGGGCTGCACCGACAATCAGACCGACTGTACCGATTTTGACTGAGTCTGAACGACCGTCTTTAAACTTACGAATGGAAAATTTTTCTTTTTTATTTATAAACATCTTCATCATCCTTTTTTTATTGTATAATTTTTATTTTTAAGCTGTTATTATGCTAATACTTGCTTGAAAACTTCAAAATTAGACACTTAATTTTAACACTTTAAAACCTCTTATACAAGGAATTTGAATACTTTTTGATCATTCAAACTATAGTTTTTTGCTATATTTATATATAAAAAATCCATATAGCGTATGGATTTACATATTTTAAAATATACATTTATGCTACCAGCCAAGTGAAACCCTTTCAAACTGACAACCTAAGCGTCGCAATTCTTTTTGACGGTCCTCATAGTAGGGGAGAGAAATACCTGTAATGGTCACATGGGTCAGGTCTTTCAAGTGGAGGCTGACCGATGAAGTAAAATGATAGACATGAACGAACTCGTATTCTTGAAAGAGTTGGGCTAGGACATCTTCAAAGATCAGCTCCGTCTCCAAGTAGGTCACATCAGGGATAGTGAAGGTTTCCTTGGGATGGGGTAGATAGAGGTCAATGGCCAAGGCCTTGGCATAGGTACTGATAAAGCGGATGGAGATCTGATCGTCTTCTTCAGAGAACTTTTGCCCCAGCAAAACCTTGACCGTCTTACCATTTGATACAGGCGCTTGAGGCAGGTCAAAAAAATGCTCCAGATAGACTAGCTTTTCTCTAGCCACGACATGGTAGTCACTGCGATAGAGGGTATAGTGCTTTTCCGTTCGCTCAATCAAGTCATCTCTGGTCAAGCCTAAAGAGCCCACCTGACTGGGCTGAAGAGGCCAAGCATACATACCCAAGGGATAAATATCCGCATAGCCATCATCGAAACTCATGAGGTGCCGGTAGTTTGAACTAGCAATCAAGTCCAGAATCAAGCTATTATCAAAACTAGCATAAAAAATGGTGTCATAGTCGCCAGCCAGCTCCTGACAAATCTGAGCCAAGTCCTCTGCCGTCTGAGGATAGTGAACATGGTCAAAATCCTTGGCATAATGCTCCTGTCGGGCATTTTTGACAGGACTGACATAAAGGCTAACAAAGTCCTGATTAGGATAGAGGCTCTTTATATGCTGAGCTATTTTAGCCTGCAAGGGCGTTGTGGCAATGATGAGGTGTTTCATCTCTTTGATTCTCCTAGGTGGTGATGGTGAAGCAAGGTCTCAACGACTTCAAAGTCCAAGGCATCGTCGATATCATAAGAATAGAGTTTGGGCATTTCATAGGCTACTGTCTTATCCGTGTAAAAGGTCTCATCTCGTAGGTAAAGGTCCTTGCGAGAAATCCAAATACTACCGTTGGGATAGTAATAGACAGGTTCTTTCTGCCGGGCATAGTGCTTGGAAACTTGAGGGGGATGGATAAATGACGACTCCGCAAACTGCAAGTAAAGACTACGACTCTTGTCCGCCTTAACACAGGAAATCAAATGGTCGGCGCCAGACTGACAGTAAAGTTGATAGGATTCGATGAGGTGCTCTACCTCTCTAAGAGGTGAAGTCACCTGTAGATTGACAAAGACTTGCTCTTCCTCAAAGGGCTGTAAAAAGTCGCGTAAGGTTTCTAAGCTAGAGGTTGTTGCCAAGGCCAATTCTTTTGATCTGTGGACACAACGAATCTCTGGATAGGCTTGACGACAGAGTTCTAAATAGGCTAATGAGTCTGAGGAAACCCAGATATCACTAAATAGCTTGGAGGCTAGAGCGACTTCTATGGTATAGAAAACCAAGGGTTTGCCTGCAAGCGGTTTGATATTTTTATCCACCAAGCCGCGTGAACCCGAACGGATCAAAATGACGGCTATGGGTTTAGATGTTTCTTTCATATAGTCTTCCTAGAATTGAGATAAAAAGGGCAGATAGGGGGGCGATAATGCTATTTAACCAAGGATTGGGGTTGGCAAAGAGTCCACTGTAATGATAAAGAACCAAGGCTCCTAGACTAATGACCAGATAGATTTTAGCTAGATACAAACTCGGTCTTTTGAGGAGCAAGACCAAGAGGTACAAACCACCTATCGCACCTAGTGTCAGGCCCATAAAGCCGTTAATCCATTCGTAGATGGAGTAGATTTCTGCATTCATGAGTAAGAGGCAGAGGAGCCAGGACAAGCCTGCTAAGGCAAAGGATAGGAGGCTTGGCGACCAGCGAATCTTTGTCCAAGCAAAATCCAACTTCAAGCAGGTCACGATTGCATTCATACTGGATGAAACTGTGGATTGGCCTGCTGCCAAGAGAGCCAGCATGATGAAACTACCAAACCAAGGTGCCAGACCTTCCCGAGCGTAAGCGATGAGAACAGGATTGGTCGATGTGGTAGCGAAATTTTCCTGACGAATCAAGCAGCCAATCAGATACAGCAAACTGGCAATCCCAAAGGACAAAAGTCCCTGTAGCCATAAGATTTTTCCAATCTTCTGACGCCCCATTTTGCTATTAAAACGTTGGACGATATCCTGCGAGGAAACGTAGGAAAACAAGCTACTAAAACCTGCTCCTACAACTAGGATCAAGACCGTCTGCCCATCCAGTTTCTCTGCAAAGTGAGAGAGTTGCTGACTGCTATTCATGACTAAGCCAGATTGGGCAATTCTCGGTAGAAAGAGGGCTAGTATAGCTAGCAGGACCAAACCCTGAAAGAAGTCCGTCCACAGCACAACCAAGAGACCACCCCTTGCCAGATAATAGACCGTCAAGAGAAGAAGTAAAGCTGACAAGACCAGCTGATTGATGGGGATAAAGGGCTCTAAGGCCTGAGACAACAAGTAGGTCACCACTGCTATTCGCCCCAACTGGTAGAGGATGAAAAGTCCTGAAGCCAGTGAACGAATGCCAGCCGATTGAAACTTATCCTCTAACAGATGATAGGCTGTCTCGTAGTTTCCCTGTTGATAGAGGGGCAAAAAGTAGCGATGGGCCAGCGGAATGGCTAGAAAGATGCCACACTGAGCAAACCAGAGATAGGGCCTGCCTGTATAGGCATTCCCCACCAGAGTCAAAAAGGAAATGGGACTGAGCAAGGTCGCAAAGACTGAGAAGGCCAAAACTGTCACTGGAACAGCTTTCTTAACCTGATAGTAATCCTCTTCGCTCCCTTTTTTCCGATAGGCAATTCAGGAAATCAAGCCAAAATAAAGCAATAGGGTGACTAGAATTCCCAACATCCTAGAAGTTCCTATCTAATAGTTCTCTGTATATGTGAGCTACTTTTTCCAGAGAATAGCGAGAGGCTAAAGCTAGATTTTTTTCATTCGATAGATAAAAATCAGGCTGTTCCATCTCTTCTATCTTTTGAATCAACTCTGATTTGGTTTTAAACAAGTTGATGGCATTGGACTGGCCAGCATAAAAACGATGGGCAATCTCCACATCAGATAACAAGGCTAACAAACCTTGACTCAAGGCTTCAATACAGGCATTGGCAAATAACTCTGTATAACTTGCAGACAAATAGCATTGGTGGAGATGATAAGGTACTTCGTCAACGATACCTTTAAAGTGAATGGTTGGTGGCAGATCGTAGCGATTACGAAGTTCCTCCAGACGCTCCTCTGTACCACCATAAAAGGTAATCTGGGCCTTGGAGCCACGTTTGTAGAGTTCGATAAAAGCTTCAATGACAAGTTC
Source organism: Streptococcus mitis (assembly GCF_016658865.1). NCBI lineage: Bacteria > Bacillati > Bacillota > Bacilli > Lactobacillales > Streptococcaceae > Streptococcus > Streptococcus mitis. The sequence goes on along the minus strand of NZ_CP067992.1, from coordinate 80,495 downwards.
AACGTTCTTACCTTCTCCCATATGACCCACCAAGCAATAGTCCAAAACTGGTCCGATTTTTCTTAGCTGACCTAATTTTTCTGTAAACATTGGTGGTAAAAACTTGGTATCATACCCTTGTTTCGCCAAAGTATCAGTCAACACTTCACTGGCAACCAAGTATTTGTTTGTCTTGCGCAGATTGGCGAGGCGTAAGTCTCGCATGACATTTTCATGGATGACTTCATAGTAATTTTTGTCCGTGTTTTCCATATAACGCCAGAGGCTAGGCTTGGGTACGATTTGTTGGTCACGGATGAAGAGGTCGGTTTGCTGGGCCCATCTGGCTAAGAATTTAACCAGCAAGTCCTCTTCAGAACGGATCTCTCCTCCTATGCGGTAGATGTATTCTGGGTAAAAGATGGTTACAGGAGAGGGTTCTTTAAAGGGATCGATAAAGCGTCCTTCAAGGGCCAGTTCTCCATTTTCATGATACCAACGAAGTTCCTTCTCCTTGAAATCTTCAAATAAGAAAGGACCTTTGGTATAGTAATATCTCCCCGAGCCATCTCCTAGGGTAACAGAGGCCACAAAACCATCCTCATTGAGCTCAACCTGATCTCCAGCTGATAGTGTCAGACTTTCTGGCTTCACTGATAAGTCTGCATGGCCTATATCTGAAAAACTATGCGGAACACATATCAGTTCTTTTTCTAAAAATCCTAACTTGATTAAATCTTTCTTCCAATCAGGACGAAGCTGAGGGCTCGATACAAGGTGAACATATTCCAAACCCAGATATCGTGCTATACGGGCTCGATAGACTTGGGTACTCTCAAAACCATAGCGATGGATTTCCTTGGCTGGATGAATGGTGACAATTCTCGACATGATGTAGACTCTTTCTCTCTTATTTTCTACTTACAAAGGAAAAACCACCCTCACAAAGAAGCGAGGGTGGTTTTTCCGTTACAATGCTTGGGGATTTCCTAGCAAGTTCCCCCTCAAAAGGACTTTATGCTATTCTATCACAAAGACTGACCATCTGCAAGGTGGACTGGTTTAGACAGGATAGCTTGGGGGAGTTTTCTTATTGTTTATAAATCGATTCTCTGAAATCATCTGTGCTACGTAGGTAGGCATTGTAGATTTTTTGTTTTAATAAGTGGACCCAACTTGCAGGAGCGTGGCTTGTCGTACGGTCAATGTTAGCCACATCTTTTGCCACTGCTTGATCGATCAGTTCTTGCATTTGAGCAGCTGAACGAATTGTAATCTCCTTGCTGCTGTTTGGTACACCAAGTTCATACTGAATAGTGATTGGTTTCAACTGGTCTTGCTTGCGAATACGTTTATTAAACATATCCTTCTTGAAATCAGCCCATGAACCGTATTTGTTGGCAAAAACATTTTTCAAGACGAGGCTATCAGTGATGAGGCCCACATCTTTTCGGAGCCAATCTGAATAGGTAATATCCCCATTGCGTTTAGCTTCTTCTGCATATTGATTCGATACATATGGTAAGAAGCCATCTTGGTAACCTTTTTCTGCCAACAATTCGTAGGCTGTCTTTCTAAACATGATATCGCCAGGCGCACCCTTTGGATTGCTGAGGGCCGCATAAATCGGTGAGAACATACTGATAAGATGATAGCCATTACGAGTATAGTCACTCTTATCACGGTAAGCCCGACGGTTGATGATATCATTGTCAATCAAGGCATTGAGACTGGTTAGTTTGCTAACTTCAGCATCTGTCAATGGACGAACAGAGTTTCCTGCATGCGTTTGTTTATGATACTTGTCCTCAATGTAGAAATTCTCTATTTTTCTAAACCATTTTTTCTTAACATCATTTGACTTAGTTAAAATGGCATTGGCTTCCATAGCGTCCAAGGTGTACAAGACATCGTACATACCGTGAACATACTCTTGCAAGGCTGCAGCTGATGTAAAGCGGCTTGTCGGGTCATAAGTATGCAAGCGAGTTGGTGAATCCTTATCCCCTTTATAGAGGGTGTTCAAGACAATAGCATCCTTATCTAGGTTGTCAGCAGATTGTAACAATCCTAGGGCGTACAACTCTGCTCCCAATCCTTCACGACGACCTTTCCCTTCAAAGTAAATATGTCCGTCAGAATTGTGAACCATTTCATGAGTATAGACAGATGTTCCGTATTTATCCAACAAGCGGTCGCTGACATAGTGGACCTCTGAACCGTTGGCATAGGCTCCAGCTCCTTTGCTTTCCCCATACCACTTACCAGTTGGTCCAAAGAAGTTATAAATCGAATCAATGGCCTTATCAGACAGGGTAGCCCAGTAATACTTGCTATTGCTATCTTTCATACCAAAGCCATCTGAAACCATGACTGAACGGAAGAGTTTTTCTTTGTATTCTGGTGAAAGGAGATGGTACCAGATATCGTAGTGGTCTCGTTGCCATTCAGCCGACTGATCGACCTTGGCACGAACATACTGACGCAGTTCTTCTCCTGACAAGACTGTATTATTGACACGGTCACGGTAGCGTTCGTAGCCACCAAAGGCCAAGGTAGAAAGGTTTGAAATCACATAGACATCCTCTTCTGGCAATGTCAATAACGGTAGGAGCATGTTTTTTAATTTCCAACTTGGTGCCGTAATACGGTCATAAACTCCCAGCGTATACTTACTATCCGCTCTAGCTGACTCTTGTTTAGCACGCACTTCTGGAATTGCTGATTTACTCTCTACTATATAGGCCTTGGTATTTGTCTTCAACCATTCATTATTGGTTTTGGTTGGTAGGAAGAGTTTTCTGTAAGACTCTAGTAAATCCGTCACTGTCTTGCGACCTTTTGCGGCGGCCAAGGTTGTCTCATAGGCACTTGTATTATTTGATGCCTTGAGATTTTCCATACCACTCTGACCTAGGGCAATAATGGTATCCAGGGTTGAGGCTGTGCTATTGCCATCAAAGTCAAACTTATAGGTATTGAGGTCCTTGGTATTGATGTGATCATAGTTGATATTGTACCAGCGATTGAGGTAGGTCAAACCAAGCAAGAAAGCTTCCTTGTTGTTCTTGATTTTCTCACTGATGTAGGTCGCTACACTATCTCCCATCGTATTGATAGACTTGTCCATGGCTAGTACTTTACGAAGATGTTCACCGATATTAGCCTTGACTTTTTCAAATTCTTTATCCAAATATAGTGGATCAAGTGAAGCATCTGCCTCAATACCAAGGACTTTTCTCATGGCTGCCGAGTCATATTCGACCCCTTGCAAATCTGCTAGAACCTGATTGGTCACTTTCGTATAATCAGATAGAAAGGCCTCTGGCGTAAAGATAAAGTTTTTGCCTGCTACGCTGTACTCTGCAATTTGTGTATTTTTGAAGTCATCTTTGTAAGTGACGTCCAAGTAGCTGATTGTATTATCAGCAAAATGCAACATAAGCTTATTGATTGCTGCTTTATTGGCCTGAATATCTGTGATGATGTCATTGTCCTTCATTGGTACAACATCCAGTAGTTCTGTGGTGTAGAGCTTATCCGTAGGATCGACTTGATTTCCATAGTGAACCACTAACTCTTTGTTATAGAAAGGCATCAATTTCTCAATATTGTGATAAGCAACTTTTCGACTAGCTTGGCCTTGACTTAACTGAGTATAGTCCACACTTCGTTGATTGTTCTTTAGTGTTTGACCTGTATCGTCTAGTGTCACTGTCATCCCATAAGACTGAACCTTTTCTCTAGCCTGGTCTTGGGTGATTGGGGTCGCATAGAGATCAGCCTTCTTGTTCTCAACAGCAGTGCTGGCATCTTTGATGTCCGCTCCCTTATATTGGTCTCCTGTGATGCCATAACCATCTCCAGTATTAACCATGCTAACGACATGATGGATACGGCCATTTTGCCATGTAGAGCCAGCTATACCTCCGACACGTGGATAGGTTGTCGTATTGAGGATAGTTCCACTTGCTAGTGCATGAGAGACCAAAGCACCACTTTGAACTTTCCCTACAATACCTCCAGCAAATTGGTCATTGTTGCGGGCATTGCTAGAAATACTTGTATCAACAGCTACCTTATCAATCTTAGCCTTAGTACCAGATAAGAGCCCTGCTATACCTCCCACATAGTAAGGAGAAGCATCCGCATGCTTGGCCTGAATGCTACCTGTAAAGGAACTATTAGTGATTTCTGTATCCTGAGCCTTCGCTACCAAGCCTGCAACTGACTTGCTACCTGTCAATTGACCTTCTACAGCTACATTACTAATCTGACTGTTAGTAGCCACTTTTGCTAGACTGGCTGTGTCTTCTTGACTCTTAATCGCTACTGCTTTAAGGTCAATATCTTTCACAGTAGCCTTGGTCAAGTTATCAAACAAGGCTGTCTTGAGGTCATAAATCGCAAACGGCTTCCCATCACTCGCACCGATAAGATTACCAGTGAAAGTGCCTGTCACATAGCTGGTTTGTCCCTTTGCTAAGGCCACTTCATCAGCTGTCATATCAGCTCCAAGTTTAAAGGTTCCAGCAAGATTACCCTGCATGGCAGCAATCAGTTTCTTGAAGGAAGTATAGACACCGTCCTTGGCAAGCTTTTGCTTATCAACTGTGAAGCTATAGTTATCCTTGTATGCTGAATCTTTCTCTTGAACCAGTTCATTGAAGGCAACGGTTACCTTGTATTTCCCATCTTCTGTTTCCTTAATAGAGCTAACTGGTAGCAACATTTCTTTCATCTTATCTGATTTGACTTTGACAAAATAAGGTGACAGGTCGCTTGGTACTTCTGATAGATTCAGATAACGACGGTAGTGACCATCTTCCTTACCATAGAGCCCCACTTCATCCACATCTTTGATTTCAATTTTCTTATAGTCCAATTGAAAATCTTTCGTTGATACTTCTGTATTTTCCTGATCAGATTGGCCTAGATTATAGGTCAAGTAAGTCTTAATTGTATAAGGAGTATAGTAGTCCAAACCATCAATCGTTTGCTGAACGGATAAATCTTTCAAATCCACTTCTTTAATCAGTGTTCCATTTTGAAAAATTTGGGCCTTGGCCTTAACAAAAGCAGACGTCGGATCATCTAGATGATAGTTGACCGCTACTGCTTTTTTGCTCTCATCTTTAACCAGATTAGTAATTTCAACTGTCGGTTTGGTTTTAACAAGACTACCAACCTTGACAATCTCTTTGGTTGGTTCTACTTCTGTACGTGAAATTTCCTTGCTAGATTCTACCTTACCATTTACGAGATAATCTTCAAACTCGATTGTCCGTAAACCATCTTTTCCTTCCTGAGCAATTTCTCGATGATTTTTCAAGATGGTCGCATCTTCGATTTCTTCAGTTTCGTGAGGGATAGTTTCCGTTACTGTTCGACGAGTACTTGTCAAAGGCAGTTCAGGAAGAGCTTCTGCCACAGCAGCCTCGCCCTCGTGACCCTGCTCTTGTGTTCCTTGAGTACTGATTGGATCTGTATAAGACGGTAATTCTGGTTGAACCAGAGATTCTCCTTCATGACCTGACCCTTGCGTGCCTTGGGTACTGATTGAGCTTGTATAAGTTGGCGGCTCTGGCTGAACTAGGGATTCGCCCTCATGACCGGGCTCTTGCGTACCTTTTGCTTCTAACGGGGCTGTGTAAGAAGGTTGAGTTGGTTGAACCAGAGATTCGCCCTCATGACCGGGCTCTTGCGTACCTTTTGCTTCTAACGATTCTGTATAAGACGGCTGAGCTGGCTGAACCAGAGATTCGCCCTCATGACCGGGCTCTTGTGTGCCTTTTGCTTCTAACGGGGCTGTGTAAGAAGGTTGTGCTGGTTGGACTAGGGATTCGCCTTCATGGCCGGGCTCTTGTGTACCTTGGGTGCTAACGGGTTCTGTATAAGTCGGTTGAACGGGTTGAACTAGGGCATCGCCCTCATGACCTGACTCTTGTGTACCTTGAGTACTGATTGGTGCTGTGTAGGCTGGTTGCACTGGTCGAACTAGAGCCTCGCCCTCATGACCTGACTCTTGTGTGCCTTGAGTACTGATTGGTGCTGTGTAGGCTGGTTGCACTGGTCGAACTAGGGCATCGCCCTCATGACCTGACTCTTGTGTGCCTTGGGTGCTAACGGGTTCTGTATAAGTCGGTTGAACGGGTTGAACTAGGGCAGCACCTTCATGACCCGGCTCTTGGCTCCCCTTTGCTTGCACTACAGTTTCTTTGTTTTTTTGTAGTTGAGGCTCTATAGGAGAAGGTGTTCCTCCTTGTTGTTCCTCTATCGTTGAGCTATCTACATTTTCTAAGTTAGACTTGCTGTCATGCGCCTTCTGTTTATCTGATTGCTTAACATCAGTCACTTTATTTTTCACATATCCAATGTATGTATATCCAGGGATATCAACCGGGGCTGGCAAGGCATCTCCTGCCTGAACCGATAGTTGGGTGTTATAAGCAGCTAGTGTTTCGCTAGTCAAGGCAAGGGCAGTTGGAGACAGCAACTGACTGCCTAGAGCGCTTACTAACAAGAATCGACTAATCTTGCTCTTGCCATCACGTCCCTTAAGAACTACTACAATCAATAAACTAAGGCCTGCCACCAAGGCAACAGTCCCTAATGAAGAGCTGGTCCCCGTATTGGGCAATACTTGATTGGCTCGATAAACCAGATAGTAAGTCGCATCAGTTTCTTCCGCTACTTGTGGTAGGGATGTAACCAAGAGAGCCTTCTCTTCATCAGTCAAGTCCGACTCTAAAACATAAGTATAATTAACGGTATGAGATTCTTGGGCAGATACAGTCTGTAGGCCAGTTCCCATCAAAAAGAAACACGCAACTGCTACAGATACAAGGCCAACTGACAATTTTCTTAACGAGAAATTCTGTCTTTCTTCTCCACTAGTTTTGAAATTCATATTCCCCTCTTTTACATTTTTAAATTGGTATGTTAATTTATAGTAAAATATACAACTTGTCCCATTATACACCAATTTTAAAAAAGATTCTAGGGATAGATATACAAATAAGGGAATAATAAAAGGCATCCCTAAAATTAGATACCTAACTGCTGGAATGCCTATCATATTTCTAAATTTTTACTTCACAACAAGCTCATAACGTGTCTTGCTTGTAAAGGTTTGACCGGCTTTAAGAACGACTTGGTCTTTGAGGTCGCTGTGAATGGCATCTGGTAAAGCCTGCGCTTCAAGGGCAATCCCATTGTGCTGTACCATTGGCTGACCTCCTATGATGACACTTTCATCCACAAAGTTTGCTGTGTAGACTACAAAGCAAGGAGCTTCTGTCTTGAAAAGCAGGAAGCGACCTGAATTTTGGTCATAAAGGAAACCAGCATTGTCATGACCTGCAGGAAGGGCAAATGGGTGATCCAAACCAGATACTAGCTGGATTTGTTCGTCTTCTTCTGCAAAGATATCCTTCAACAAGACACCATTATAAATGTGTTTCACTACATCACGATTAGCATCTGGAGTTTTGGCAGGAACACCATCGGGCGCAATTGGATAAATTCCCTCTGTGTTTAGTTGGAAGACATGGCGGTCAATTGTCTGTGTGAAATCACCAGACAAGTTGAAATAGCTGTGGTTGGTTGGATTGACCAGCGTATCCTGATCGGTTGTTACTTTATAGCTGATTTCATAGGCTCCAGTTTCTTCCAAGTGGTAACTGATCCAGATTTTGAGATTGCCAGGAAATCCTCCTGTTCCATCTGTACGTTCTGTGTAGAGGGTCAAGCCATGGTCGCTCACTTCAATTAGTTCAAACAAACTTGCATCCCAACCTGTTGAACCACTGTGATTGCAATTGCTTGCATTGTTGACTTCAAGATCATAAGTCTTACCATTAAGCTCAAAAGTCGCACCTGCAATACGTCCTGCTACAGGACCTACGCTAGCTCCATGTTTGGGGCTATTGCCTACATAGCTATCAAAATCATCAAAACCCAAGATAACATTGGCAAAATTTCCAGCCTTGTCAGGTGTGACATAGCGCAAGATGGTCGCACCATAAGTCATGACCTCAAGCTGGTAACCACCGTCCGTCTCAAAACGATAGGCTAAGACATCTTGTCCCTCAACATTTCCAAATACACGCTCTGTGTATGCTTTCATTCTGTTCTCCTTTTACTATTTCTCTCAAGCAAACAAACCATAGAAAGCCTACTGACAATCTATGGTTTATCTGATAATTTACAAATCCTCTTATCAAGAATTCATAAATACTGTCTTATACTCAATGAAAATCAAAGAGCAAACTAGAAAGCTAGCCGCAGGCTGTACTTGAGTACGGCAAGGCGAAGCTGACGTGGTTTGAATTTGATTTTCGAAGAGTATTACTTTTGGTATTCGTGGATGATAACACCTTGTACCACACGGTTTACTGTACCAGTAGGTGATGGTGTGTCTGGTTTATTTTCTACCTTGAGTGAAGTCAATAGGGCAAAGAGTTGGGCATAAACGATGTAAGGGAAGACACGGTAAATATCATTCAAGACACCGCCACAACCAAGGGCCACTTCTTTGACATTTTCAAGACCAAAGGCTTGATCACTCAAAAGCACGACACGACGAGCAATGTGATCACCAGCAACTTCACGAACCAAGTCCAAGTCGTACTTGCGAGTGTAGTCTTTCGTTGTACCAAAGACCAAGACAACTGTATCTTCGTTAATAAGAGATTTTGGACCGTGACGGAAGCCGACTGGGCTTTCATACATGGTCGCCACTTGACCAGCTGTTAGTTCCAAAATCTTGAGCTGAGCTTCATGAGCAAGTCCAAAGAAAGGACCGGCGCCTAGATAGATGACTCGGTTAAAGTCTAGGTCAACAAGCTCTTTGACATCTTCTGCATTGTCTAGAACTTTACGGGCAAGACTAGAAACAACTTCAAAACGTTCAGATTTCACAGCAAATTCTGTAGGATCAAAGACCAAGAGAGCTGTCAACATCATAGACGTAAAGCTAGAAGTCATGGCAAATCCAGCATCGTTGGAAGCAGCTGGCTGCAAGAGCAAGAGATTGCGGTCATCTCCATGAGCTTGAAGAGCTAATTTACCGTCCGCTGCACAAGTAATCGTCACTTGATAAAGCTCATCCACCAAGGCTTTTGCCAAATCAACAGTCGCCACACTTTCAGGCGAGTTCCCACTACGAGCAAAAGACACAAGGACAGTTGCCACATCTTTTTTCAAATAAGTTTCTGGATTGGCAACGATATCTGTTGTCGCAATAGCATTGAAATTCCATTTGCGTTCATCATAGGCTTCCTTAAAGTATGGTACCAAGGTATCTCCCACATAAGCAGAAGTCCCAGCACCTGTCAAGATAACCTTGATATAGTCATGTTTATCAGCAATCCCTTGTAGGAAGGCTGCAATTTCTTCACGTTTTGCTTGATAAGATTCAAAAGCTTCTTTCCATACATCAGGCTGTTGGTAGATTTCACGTGTAGTGATTTCTGCACCCAATTCGAGCAAATCTTCTTTTGTATAATGTAGCATTGAGTTCCTCTTTTTCTATTTAAATATGGGAATGGGAGTAAGCCCCATTCCCATGTATATTCTATATAAAATGCTCTAACGATTTTCACGTTGTCACATCTTATTGAATCGAGTTCCAACTAAAATCTTTGGGAAAAAGACCGATTATCGTCGGAGCATCGCTCCATCCTCTTATCGCCTATTTTCCCTGTGATTTTCACGTTGTCACATCTTATTCATCTTCGTCATCATCGAAGCCAGCTAACAGGTCATTGACTTTCACAATACTTTCTGCAGCACGGCTCTTATAGTCCGCATCTGCGCCTGTAAGGCTCGCATTGATAAATTCAATCACCATTGGAAGATTCATCCCTGCGTAAAGGTCAATATCACGACCTTCCATGATCAAACGGCTTACCACGTTACATGGTGTTCCACCGAGAAGATCCGCAAAGACTAGGAAATCATCCAATCCTTCAATAGCTGCTTCAAATTTTGCAGTAAATTCTTCTGGGCCATCTTCTGGAAGAAGAGCCACTGCATGAATGTTATCTTGTGGGCCCATAATCATTTCTGTGCTGCCTTTAAGCTCCTCACAGAAGCGACCATGGCTGACCAAAATTAATGATTTTACCATAAAACTTATTTAGGTCCCATTCCAAATGCAAAGTGACCAAGGGCAGAAAGACCTACTGCAAGAGCGATAATGATACCGATAGCTTTAGTAGAGGTCATACCTTTCTTACCAAGCAACCAGAAGATAAAGGCAGTAAAGATTGCTGGAAGCAAACGTGGGAAGATTTGGTTCAAGATGTCTTGGAAATCAATCATCTTTTCACCGATTGGCAACTTGTAAGAAATTTCAAAGTTGATCATTGTTGCTACAAGAGCACCCATCATGAAGACACCAAGTACAGATGCAGCGTCAATCAAAGCTGTCAAGGTACTTTGCATATTGTTGATAAGGTTAACCCCTTCTTTGTAGGCAAATTCCAACTGTTTCCAACGGAAGATGTCATACGCTACTGCAACTGCAATCCAAAGGAAGATACCCCAAGGTTGTCCAGCGATAGCCATAGTTGCTGCGATAGAACCCATGATAGCAGGTACAAGTGAACCAAAGATAGTATCTCCAAGAGGAGCGAATGGTCCCATCAAACCTGTCTTGATACCGTTAACGGCATCTTTTGAACCTACACCATCTTTTTCTTCCATGGCAAGGTCAAAACCAGCGATAATGGTGTGGAAGAATGGTGAAGTATTGAAGAATTGAGTATGAACTTTCATCATTTCTTTCAATTCAGGGGTTCCATCACCATACATTTTACGTAATTGTGGCAAGATCATGTACAGGTAACCAGAAGCTTGCATACGTTCGTAGTTCCAACCCAATTGAAAAGTAAACAAGCTACGTTTGTTGATTTGATTAAAATCTTCTTTTGTAAGTTTGTAATTAGAATTCGTCATCTTCGATTTCCCCACTTTCTGATGGTGTAGAAGGTGCTGCTACAGCTACTTTTTGGCTATTTTTGAAGTGAAGCACTGCAAGGAAGATACCTACGATAGAAATACCAATCATAGACAAACCTTTGAAGTTGTTCACGAAACCAATTTTTTCAGCAACATCTTTCGGTAGAGTACCTACAATACCAGCAACAGCGCCACCAAGACCTGTTACATATGAGTAAAGAACAGTCAACATAGCTGTCAAACCAAATCCCATTGCAAGGTAGTGAAGGTTGCGTTTAACCGGAAGGTAACGAAGCAAGATAGCAAATCCAAGACCTGGAAGCATACGTCCTGCGAGTGTTAAACCATCTGCAACCCATTGGTATTTTGTAACGAAGTCTACTACGTGTTGTACAAATTCACCACCAAATGCAAGCGCGAAGAAGACTGGAAGGGCACGAGATAGAGCCCAAGGAATCGCACCAAGCAAGTAGTTGCGTTCAATACCTTTGTAATCAAAGCGTTCGATTGCCGCATCCACACGGTGAGCAAAGAAGGTAGTAGTCATACGTCCAAGAACGTCGAAGTATGTCAAGAGAGCTGCTACTGGCACAGCGATTGTTGTAATCGCAAGTGCTGTATCAATTCCTTGTGAAACAGAGAAGGCTGTCGCAAGAACCGCACCAGAAGTTGCGTCAATACGAGAAGCACCACCGAAGGTACCAACCCCAAGAACGAACAGTTGCAAGTTACCACCGATAAGCAGACCAGTAGTCACATCTCCCATAATTAAACCAGTAATGAAACCAGCAAATACAGGGGAACCTGCAGATGAAACGATCGTCAACTCATCACAGATTTGATAAGCTGAGTACAAAGTGAGAAGTAAAATTTGCCACCATTGTATCATAACAATGACCTCCTAAAAATTTTTTCCTATTTTAATAAGCTCAAAAAATCTGAAATTGGATCATTTGGAACCATTTGAGCAGTAAGTTTAACACCTTTTTCTGCCAATTTGTGGAAGTCTTCCACATCCTTGTCCACTACGTTGATAGAACGTGTGATGGCACGAGTTTCTGGTGTTTGAGACATATTCCCAACATTAAGGGTTTCAAGTGGTACACCTGCTTCTACCAAACCAAGGAAGCGGTCTGGTTTACGAGCCACGATAAAGAGACGTTGGCTATCGTATTTACCAGCAAGAATATTGGCTGCCGCTTTTTCAATTGGCAAAATACTCAATTTTACACCTGGTGGTGTCGCAAGTTTCAAACCACTTTTTTCAACGTCATTGTTGACAACTTCGTCGTCCACAACCATAATACGTGAAACATTTAGTTTTCCAGCCCAAAGATTGGCTACTTGTCCGTGGATCAAACGTCCATCGATACGGCATCCTACAATTGTCATAAGTTTTCCCCCTTTATATGTTTTAGTGTAGGTTTACGAGTTAAATAAATCTCTTCTTTATATTCACCTTCTGTTTCAAAGATGATGATGCGGTTATCACCTTCCTTGAGATAGCTATGAGGGATATAAAGCGAGAGGGTCGGGCCGACGTTCCAAAAACGTCCTAGATTCTGCCCATTGACAAAGGCAACTCCCTTACCAAACTCAGATAAGTCTAGGTAAGTATCCTTTGGCTCTTGGACTGTAAAGTCATAAGCGTAAAATGCTGGTTGTCCTTCTGTCCATCCTTTTGAAAAATCAATTTTCTCAGGATTATCTAGTGGGAGTGGATAGTGTTTCCAGTTTAGTAAGAAGTGCAAATCCTTACAAACCCCTGTCCGAATTCCCTTACGTTGCGTATCTGCTAAGAACTTATGTCCATAGTTGACACGCCCCATATTTTCTACCAAGATATCTAGCCTAGATAGCGCTTTCTTTTTGCCTTGATAAAAAATATCGTCCCCAATCTCTGTCTGATATTGGGTTTCAACCCACTGACCATCGACATAAAGCTGAGCCCTATCTCGACCATCAATGATACGAAGTCTTTCTTCTTCTGCATCCCAGTTTGTTTCTGTTCGATAGAGTAGATAGCCATAGCTTTGTCCCAACTCCTCCATCTTTTTAGGATAGAGGCTTTCTACTGGATTTGACAAGCTATCCAGGGTTTCAAACAAGGAAACTTTTTCAACTAGTGGAATAGCATCCAACTCCATACTCTCTTTGTAGAGTGGTTCCAGCTGCGGATACTCTGGAAAATGTGTTGCCATCATCTTCTTGACTGCCAGATATTTGGCAGTTGGATTTCCTTCTTCATCCAGAAGGGCATCGTAATCATAAGATGTAACTTGTGGTAGGTCCAAAGTTCCTCGAGCCGAGCAACCATTCATGAAACCAAAGTTTGTACCACCATGGAACATGTAAAGATTTATGGAGCCTTGTTCCAAAACCTCTCGAACTGCATCTGCCAACTCTTTTGGATCCCGTGTGATAATCGGTTCTTTCCAACGATTGAACCAACCATCCCAGAACTCCATACACATGAGCGGCCATTTCTTGCCATGCTCATCAAAGAATTCCTGCATCTGTGAAAAGTTGTAAGGTGCCTTAGAACCAAAGTTCCCTGTTACAAAGAGGTCATCTTCGATTAATGTTCCAGCTTTCAGAGTAGCTCTCCATGGACCATCTGACGTAAAGAGGGGACAGGTTACACCACGCTCTTCCATCAGCTGTCGAATGGCTCTCAGATAAGCCTTATCTTCTCCGTAAGAACCATACTCATTTTCAACTTGCATCATGAGGATATTGCCACCATTGTCCAACAAATGTGGCACCAACCGTGACAAGAGCTGGTCATAATAGCGACCGACAGCTTCGATATAAGCAGGATCTGATGAACGAATTCTCATATCCTTGGTCAAGAGCCAAGCTGGTAAGCCACCGAATTCCCACTCCGCACAGATGAAGGGAGAGGGACGAACGATAGCGTAGAGACCCAAATCTTGTGCTGTCTCAAGAAATCGCTTCAAATCCAGAGCTCCTTCAAAGTGAAACTCACCCTCACGAGGCTCGTGTAAATTCCAGGCCACATAAGTCTCTACTGTATTAAAACCAAGAGCCTTCAAGTTATAGAGCGAATGATACCAATCTTCTGGAGGAACCCTAAAATAATGAATGGCGCCAGATAAAATCTTAAATGATTTTCCATCGAGATAAAAATCATCTCGTATCTCAAATCGTGTCATGTTCTTACCTTCTGACAACTAAAGTTTACGCTTTCATTTGTTGATATAGTAAATATATCTCAATATCTTGCATTTGTCAATAGGTTTTCACAATTTTTTTCATTTTTCACTAAATTTTACACAAAAAACTTATAAAAATCTTGTAATCTATAGTCATAACAACATTTTAGCACCATGTATAAAAATGTAAATTTTTCTATTTATTCCTATGTAAATTAACCTTATAGCCTATTATTCTAATTTTTTTATTCAAAAGGCTACTATTCTTTCCAGTTTTATGGTAAAATCTTTAACGGAGAAGGAAAATCGAGGTGAAAATATGGCAATTCCAAAGTATCAATATATTAAAGATGAATTAAAGAACAAAATCATTTCTGGTCAATTTGCCAGTGGAGATAAATTCTACACTGAGGCTGAATTGATTGCAATGTATGATGTAAGTTCTATCACAGTTGTCCGCGCCTTAAACGACCTTGCCAAGGATGGCTATATTGTCCGCCAACAAGGAAAGGGTACATTCGTTTCACGCGCACGCAAACATAAACTCGTAGAGTTTTCAGATGTAGAAGTTTTTGAAACTAAAGATGATAAAGTTACCGTCCTTTCTATTGAGCGTGGAAATAAACTAAGCTACTTAGAAAAACTTGGACTACGCGGAGATCAGTTCTACTACAAGATTGAACGCGTTCGCGAAACAGGTGGTGTTGTTTACATCTACCATACATCTTACATTCCAGAACAATACATCAACGCAAATTATCCAAATCTTGAATATTATAGCTCTATCTATAACCGTTTCAAATTGGATTACCACATTCACATGAATGATGAACATTTTGAAGAAATCAATGAAATAGCATTTCCAACTCCAGAACATGCGGCTTCGGTCCTCGGAGTCGATGAACAATTCCCAACCGTTTTACAAACCAAGACTACTAAACTAGAGTCTACTGGTCAAGTTCTCGCATTCAGCGAAACATATAAACGAGCGGATTACTACAAAATCAAATTCATTTCATGTGACCGTGATCACTAAGAAGAAAGCCTGAGCCTAAACGCTTGGGCTTTTTCTATACTTATTATACCACACCAAAAAGGTAGCGCTTACCTATTTTTGGAAGATTCTATAATTTGTGGAATATTTTATAGAAATAGAACCAAAAAGATTCTACTAGATATATATATGTATCTTTTCCGACCAATCTAAAATCTTAAGTTTAAATTTTATATTTTTTTATACTTATTATAGTTTTTTGTCATCTCCTCTTGACTCTCGTTAATATAAGAAATAAAATAAAGGTGTTGATTTATGTAAACGCTATCAATATAACAATGCAATCAGGAGGTTTTGCAATGAAACATGAAAAACAACAGCGTTTTTCTATTCGTAAATACGCTGTAGGGGCAGCTTCTGTTCTAATTGGATTCGCCTTCCAAGCACAGGCTGTTGCAGCCGATGGAGTTACTTCTACTACTACAGAAAACCAACCGACCATCCATACGGTTTCTGATTCCCCTCAATCATCCGAAAATCGTACTGAGGAAACACCTAAAACAGATCTTCAACCAGAAGCTCCAAAAACTGTAGAAACAGAAATTCCAGCTACTGATAAGGTAGCTAGTCTTCCAAAAACAGAAGAAAAACCACAAGAGGAAGTTAGTTCAACTCCTAGTGATAAAGAAGAAGTGGTAACTCCAACTTCTGCTGAAAAAGAAACTGCTAATAAAAAGGCAGAAGAAGCTAGCCCTAAAAAGGAAGAAGCGAAAGAGGCTGATTCTAAAGAGTCAAATACAGACAAGACTGACAAGGATAAACCAGCTGAAAAAGATGCTAAAAAAGATGAAGCGAAAGCAGAGGCTGACAAACTGGCAACAGAGGCAGGAAAGGAACGTGCTACAGCTGTAAATGAAAAACTAGCGAAAAAGAAAATTGTTTCTATTGATGCTGGACGTAAATATTTCTCACCAGAACAGCTCAAGGAAATCATCGATAAAGCGAAACATTATGGCTACACTGATTTACACCTATTAGTCGGAAATGATGGACTCCGTTTCATGTTGGACGATATGAGCATCACAGCTAACGGTAAGACCTATGCCAGTGACGATGTCAAACGTGCCATCGAAAAAGGTACGAATGATTATTACAACGATCCAAACGGCAATCACTTAACAGAAAGTCAAATGACAGATCTGATTAACTATGCCAAAGATAAAGGTATCGGTCTCATTCCAACAGTAAATAGTCCTGGTCACATGGATGCTATTCTCAATGCCATGAAAGAATTGGGAATCCAAAACCCTAACTTTAGCTATTTTGGGAAGGAATCAGCTCGTACCGTAGATCTTGACAACGAACAAGCGGTCGCTTTTACAAAAGCCCTTATCGACAAGTATGCTGCTTATTTCGCGAAAAAGACTGAGATCTTCAACATCGGACTTGATGAATATGCCAATGACGCAACAAACGCTAAAGGTTGGAGCGTTCTTCAAGCTGATAAATACTATCCAAACGAAGGCTACCCTGTAAAAGGCTATGAAAAATTTATTGCCTACGCCAATGACCTAGCTCGTATTGTAAAATCGCACGGTCTAAAACCAATGGCCTTCAATGATGGTATTTACTACAATAGTGATACTAGCTTCGGAACTTTTGACAAAGATATCATCGTTTCTATGTGGACTGGTGGTTGGGGGGGTTACGACGTCGCTTCTTCTAAACTTCTAGTAGAAAAAGGTCACCAAATCCTAAACACTAACGATGCTTGGTACTACGTTCTTGGACGAAACGCTGATGGCCAAGGCTGGTACAATCTCGATCAGGGACTCAATGGTATTAAAAACACACCAATCACTTCTGTACCAAAAACAGAAGGAGCTGATATCCCAATCATCGGTGGTATGGTAGCTGCTTGGGCTGACACTCCATCTGCACGTTATTCACCATCACGCCTCTTCAAACTCATGCGTCAATTCGCAAATTCTAACGCTGAATACTTCGCAGCTGATTATGAGTCTGCAGAAAAAGCACTTAACGAGGTACCAAAAGACCTTAACCGTTATACTGCAGAAAGCGTCGCAGCGGTTAACGAAGCGGCAAAAGTCATCCGTTCACTTGATAGCAACCTCAGCCGTGCCCAACAAGACACGATTGACCAAGCAATTGCAAAACTTCAAGAAGCAGTCAGCAATTTGACCTTCACACCAGAAGCTCAAAAAGAAGAAGAAGCTAAACGTGAGGTTGAAAAACTTGCCAAAAACAAGGTAATCTCAATCGATGCTGGACGCAAATACTTTACTCTTGACCAACTCAAACGCATCGTAGATAAGGCCAGTGAGCTCGGATATTCTGATGTTCATCTCCTTCTAGGAAATGACGGACTTCGCTTCCTACTCGATGATATGACCATTACTGCCAACGGAAAAACCTATGCTAGTGATGACGTTAAAAAAGCTATTATCGAAGGAACTAAAGCTTACTACGACGATCCAAACGGTACTGCACTAACACAGGCAGAAGTGACAGAGCTTGTTAAATACGCTAAGGAAAAAGGTATTGGTCTGATTCCAGCTATTAATAGCCCAGGGCATATGGATGCTATGCTGGTTGCCATGGAAAAACTTGGCATCGCGAATCCTCAAGCAAACTTTGATAAAGTTTCAAAAACCACGATGGACCTTGAAAATCAAGAAGCCCTTAACTTTACCAAAGCCCTTATCGGTAAGTATATGGATTACTTTGCTGATAAATCAAAGATTTTCAACTATGGTACAGATGAGTATGCCAATGATGCGACAAACGCTCAAGGTTGGTACTACCTCAAATGGTATGGACTCTATAACAAGTTCGCAGACTATTCTAACAGCCTTGCTGCTATGGCTAAGGAAAGAGGGCTACAACCAATGGCCTTCAACGATGGCTTCTACTACGAGGACAAGGACGATGTTCAGTTTGACAAAGATGTCTTAATTTCTTACTGGTCTAAAGGCTGGTGGGGCTACAACCTCGCATCACCTCAATACCTAGCAAGCAAGGGCTATAAGTTCTTGAATACCAACGGTGACTGGTACTACATTCTCGGTCAAAAACCAGAAGATGGTGGTGGTTTCCTCAAAAAAGCTATTGAGAATACTGGAAAAACACCATTCAATCAACTAGCTTCTACCAAATATCCTGAAGTAGACCTTCCAACAGTCGGAAGTATGCTTTCAATCTGGGCAGATAGACCAAGCGCTGAGTACAAGGAGGAAGAAATCTTTGAACTTATGACTGCCTTTGCAGACCACAACAAAGACTACTTCCGCGCTAATTATAATGCTCTCCGCGAAGAAATCGCAAAAATTCCTGAAAACTTAGAAGGATATAGCACAGAAAGCCTAGCTGCACTCAAGGCAGCAAAAGATGGACTGAATCTTAACCTCAACCGCAGCAAACAAGCTGAACTAGACGCACTAGTAGGTAAGCTCAAGGCTGCTCTTCAAGGCCTCAAACCAGCTGCAACCCATTCAGGAAGCCTGGATGAAAATGAAGTGGCTGCCAATGTTGAAACCAGTCCAGAACTCATCACAAGAACTGAAGAAATTCCATTTGAAGTTATCAAGAAAGAAAATCCTAACCTCCCAGCTGGTCAGGAAAATATTATTACAGCAGGAGTCAAAGGTGAACGAACTCATTACATCTCTGTACTCACTGAAAATGGAAAAACAACAGAAACAGTCCTTGATAGCCAGGTAACCAAAGAAGTTGTAAACCAAGTGGTTGAAGTCGGCGCTCCTGTAACTCACAAGGGTGATGAAAGTGGTCTTGCACCAACTACTGAGGTAAAACCTAGACTGGATATCCAAGAAGAAGAAATTCCATTTACCACTGTTACTCGTGAAAATCCACTCTTACTCAAAGGAAAAACACAAGTCATTACTAAGGGCGTCAATGGACATCGCAGCAACTTCTACTCTGTGAGCACTTCTGTTGATGGCAAGGAAGTGAAAACACTTGTAGATAGTCTTGTAACCAAAGAAGCAGTTACGCAAATTGTTGAGGTCGGAACTATGGTAACACATGTAGGTGATGAACACGATCTTGCTCCAGTTGCAGAAACAAAACCTAGACTGGATATCCAAGAAGAAGAAATTCCATTTACCACAGTGACTCGTGAAAATCCACTCTTGCTCAAAGGAAAAACACAAGTCATTACTAAAGGTGTCAACGGTCGCCGTACAAACTTCTACTCTGTGAGCACTTCTGCCGATGGTAAAGAAGTGAAAACACTAGTAAATAGTGTCGTAGCACAGGAAGCTGTTACTCAAATAGTCGAAGTCGGAACTATGGTAACACATGTAGGAGATGAAAACGGACAAGCCGCTATTGCTGAAGAAAAACCAAAACTAGAAATCCCAAGCCAACCAGCTCCATCAACTGCTCCTGCTGAGGAGAGCAAAGATCTTCCTCAAGGTCCAGCTCCTGTGGCAACAGAGAAAAAACTTCCTGAAACAGGAAGTCACGATTCTGCAGGACTAGTAGTCGCAGGACTCATGGCCACACTAGCAGCCTACAGACTGACTAAGAGAAAAGAAGACTAAGATTCTTCTAAGAGAATACGAAAAAGCGAGATTGAATCTCGCTTTTTTATTTTATGATTAGTCACCAAGTCCAAGACGGTTAAAGATATCATCTACTCGTTTAGTGTAGTATGCAGGGTTGAAGATTTCGTCGATTTCCTCTTGAGTGAGGCGTGAAGTTACTTCTGGGTCTGCCTCAAGAAGTGGTTTAAAGTCTACTTGGTTGTCCCAAGAGTAGGCTGTTTTTGGTTGTACCAAGTCATAGGCTTGCTCACGGGTCATGCCTTTTTCAATCAAGGTCAGCATAGCGCGTTGGCTGAAGATAAGACCGAAAGTTGAGTTCATGTTGCGGATCATGTTTTCTGGGAAGACTGTCAAGTTCTTGACGATATTTCCAAAACGGTTGAGCATGTAGTCAATCAAAATAGTCGTATCTGGTGTGATGATGCGCTCAGCTGATGAATGGGAAATGTCGCGTTCGTGCCAGAGAGCCACGTTCTCATAGGCTGTCACCATGTGACCACGGATAACACGCGCAAGACCTGTCATGTTTTCAGAACCGATAGGGTTGCGTTTGTGAGGCATTGCTGAAGACCCTTTTTGCCCTTTAGCAAAGAATTCTTCCACTTCGCGTTGTTCCGATTTTTGAAGACCACGGATCTCAGTTGCCATGCGCTCGATGGAAGTGGCGATGCTAGCAAGTACTGCAAAGTACTCAGCGTGAAGGTCACGAGGAAGGACCTGTGTAGAGATTTCTTGAGCACGGATACCGAGTTTATCACAGACGTATTTTTCAACGAATGGTGGGATATTGGCAAAGTTCCCAACCGCACCAGAAATCTTACCAGCTTCCACACCAGCAGCCGCATGCTCGAAACGCTCGATATTGCGCTTCATTTCGCTATACCAAGTTGCCAATTTCAGACCAAAAGTCGTTGGCTCAGCGTGCACACCGTGGGTACGCCCCATCATGATGGTGAACTTGTGCTCCTTAGCCTTATCAGCGATGATGTTGGTGAAGTTTTCAAGGTCACGACGGATGATGTCGTTGGCCTGCTTGTAAAGGTAACCGTAGGCCGTATCCACCACGTCAGTAGAAGTCAAGCCATAGTGAACCCACTTACGCTCTTCACCAAGAGTCTCAGAAACCGCACGTGTGAAGGCAACCACATCGTGACGAGTTTCCTGCTCAATCTCCAAAATACGGTCGATGTCAAAATCCGCCTTCTCGCGAATCAAAGCCACATCTTCCTTAGGGATTTCCCCCAACTCAGCCCATGCCTCGTCAGCCAAGATTTCCACTTCAAGCCAAGCACGGTATTTATTTTCTTCACTCCAAATGTTCGCCATCTCAGGGCGAGAGTAACGTTCGATCATGTTCTTAATTTTTCCTTTCTTCTTAACCTTTAGAGAATAAACTACCTGAATAAAAACAAGATTCCTACTCAAACTCCTCTTTCCCAATCCACACAGATGGATAATGATCCAGTGTATTCAAATCCGTATCTAACGGTAGATCATAGATAGCTAAATAGTTTTCAGGGTATCGTGCAACTAGCTCTTCATATTTAGCTTGCACCTTATCTTGGTCAGCACTAGCAAACAAGACTTCAACAACTGCTCCAGTCTTATCTTTTTCAACAAATGCGTTGACAATTAGTTGTATCATATAATTGATAAAGTCCGTAGCCCGTATTCAGTTAAGCTGATACGAGCGTCTTTTTTCCTTTCTATTATATTTTTTACAGGAAAAAGGGCGCTTTTAGCCCAAGTTCAAGTACCTGAACTATCCCACTTCCTATTTTATTTATTTAGATTTTGATACTCACTTAATAGATTTTCAAAATCAATATCCAATCTAGCATTTAAATATTTCTTAACTTTATCTAAGTTATCACGTATGTACCAAGTTGCACCATAAAATTGGGGATTTGAATTCATAATACTTAAAAGTTTTTTAACATCTTCTTCATCTTGAACTAAATTCAATTCCAATAACATAATCAAGTTATTTTTGGCTCCATCATAACTCCCTGAATCTGATACATACTCAAATAAAAAACATTTTAGTTGAGGCAGTAAATTATAATACACACACTGAGAATATAATCCAGATACTTCCCTTTCTGTTAAAAAATCAACATTAGAAAGATCAACCCAACCTGTTCTGTATACGCTTATATTTTTTCTTATTTTAAATATAGTTTCTTTTAAATGATCTTCTTTGTTATCAACCAAATACAGCAAGCTTGATAAAAATTTAGCTTTCTCAATAAATCGTCCTCTATCATCAGATGAAACACTACTTAAACCAGTTGCAACAGGATCGTTCTGGATAAACATTCTTTTTGAAAATCCTAATATGATATCTTTTTTATCTTTAGGCAGTATTTCCCAAAGTCCGGGACAAAACTGAAAATATTCCATCAAATTATATATTTTAGACTGAAATTTTTGATAATGATTAGACGTGACAATATCATCAGGCAAAACATTCACTAGTTTAAAAGAATCGTCTGATATTGATTCTTGACAATAATCCGGATTGAATTTATAAACTACTTTGAGAACATTAATTATTCTCCATCTATTATTTTCAAGTGACGAACTTTCTTTAAAAATTTCTTTAAAGAAAGTTTTAAAGACATTTTTATATGCAGACTTATTTAACCTCTTTAGATATTTATCAATAAATTGATTATCAAACTCCTCATTATAGCCATGATCTTCAACATAATCTGCAGCATACTGAAAGACTTGCTCTACATATTTATTACCTAATCCAAGTTGATTTAAAAAGATTATTCTTAATGCATTGGTCAGAGCCAATTCGACCTCTTCCCTTTGGATATCCCTAAGCGATATTTCAATCTTATCTTCCACCATTTCAACTATCGGATGGGCTCCATAATTTCTAAATCTTTGTATTTCCTCTAAATCAAGGAATTCAATATTTGTTATGAAACCTCTATTCTTTAACTCCTCAATTAATACTCCCTCCCATGACGGACTTTTAGGATTATTATTTTTTTGTTTTTCCACCTTTGTTATAATCGCATCCGCATTACTGTTTGCATAAAAGTCTCTCAAAATTTCCAGCTGCTTTAGAATATCATATAGCATAGTTGTATATAGAACGACTATAGCAGACCTATAATATCCTTCCTTGATATTATCAACTACCTCTAGCAAGTATTTCTTAGTAACTTCACGTGAGATTTCTTCAGTTATTACTTTTTCAATTTTATCTTCCATATCAAATTATATATCCTTCCCCAAACTCATCAACACTATCCGGTTCATCACTAAACAAAGTCACATGTCCCATTTTGCGGTTGTGCTTCGCTTCTATTTTACCATACATATGGAGGTGGGCGCTTGGATTTTCTGCGACATACTTTTCAGCAACCTCGACGTGTTGGCCGAGAACATTGAGCATGACTGCAGGCGCATGCAGTTTGATAGCTGGCAATGGCGTTCCGAGAACACCCAAGATATGGGTGTCAAATTGCGAGAAGTCGCAGGCTTCAATTGAATAATGCCCAGAGTTGTGTGGGCGTGGGGCAATCTCATTGACAATGATATCGTCAGCTGTCGCAAACATTTCCACGCAGAGAGTTCCAGACAAGTTCAGTTGTTCAGCAATTCGCACTGCCATTGCTTTGGCTTTATCTGCTAGACTATCAGAAATTCGAGCTGGGACGATGGTCTTAGACAGGATGTTGTTGCGGTGGATATTTTCCTGAACTGGGAAAACCGTCACATCCTTGCCATTTCCTGACACGATGACGGAAATTTCAAGGTCGAAGTTGACAAATTCTTCCAAAACGCAATCTGCTGAATCAGCCAGTGCATAGGCTTCTTCAAAGTCTGCTTCTGAGCGAATAACCTTTTGTCCATGCCCATCGTAGCCACCAGTCGCAGTCTTGAGGACATAGTTTTTCGACAGGTCGATATCTGCCAAGTCTTGGCTAGAAGTCACAACCTTGTAAGGTGCCACAGTGACTTGCGCCTTGTTGGAAAGGAAGTCCTTTTCAAAAATGCGATTTTGAGAAATGCGGAGTAGGTCTGTCCCTTGAGGGAGCTGACCATCCTTGATGACAGCATCCAAACCGTCAGCATCGACATTTTCAAACTCATAGGTGAGGACATCGCAACGCTCAGCCAACTGACGCAGAGCATCCACGTCATTATAAGGAGCCACGATGATCTCCGCCACGCGAGAGGCCGGGCAATCCGCCGCAGGATCCAGCGCGATGACCTTGTGCCCCATGTAGATAGCTGAAATCGCCATCATCTGACCCAGCTGACCGCCACCGATAATTCCGATTGTTTTAGATGAGCTCATTGGTAGACTCCTCTGCGATTTTTCCTTGTTCCTCTGCGAAATCTGCCAAAGCTGTCGCGATAGCCTGATCCTCTACCGAAAGGAGACGGAGGGCAAAGAGAGCTGCGTTAGTCGCTCCAGCTTCCCCGATAGCCATAGTCGCAACAGGCACACCACCTGGCATCTGAACGATAGAGTAGAGAGAGTCCACGCCACTAAGGGCACGTGATTTAACTGGTACACCAATGACAGGAAGGGTTGTTTTTGCTGCGACCATACCCGGCAAATGGGCTGCACCACCCGCACCTGCGATGATGACCTTAATACCACGACTACGGGCTTCTGCTGCATGCTTGAACATGAGGTCTGGTGTACGGTGGGCAGAGACAACTTTCTTTTCGTAGGCTACACCGAAGCGGTCTAGGACTTCTGCTGTTTTTTGCATGGTTGCCCAGTCGGATTTTGAGCCCATGATGATGGAAATAATTGGTTTGGTCATAATTTTTCCTTTTCTTCTTTTTGATACTGGTCTTAGGTGATGGGGATGGAAGCAAACCTTCGGTTTCATTCCTAAAATTTGAGCCTAAAGTCTCAAATTTCCCCCGACCAGAACAGATACTGTTCTGGTCTTTTCACCACGGGGACTATTATCGTGTTTGGCGACTGCGTCGCTTTTTCTTATATCTTTATCTAATTGCCTTGCTTCCGATATCTGTTCGGTAAAAGAGGCCTTCTGTGTTTTGTTTTGTAAGTTCGCTGTAGATAGTGTCTTGAGCCACTTTGACGGTGGCTGCTGTGGTGACTAGCATGTATACTCGACCTCCATTTGAGAGCAGTGCTCTGCTATTTTCCGCAAACTTAGTTCCTGCATAGTAGGTGATGATATCACCCTCTGTCTTGGCTGGCAACTCAACACCCTTCTCATAAGCCAGTGGATAACCGTTTGATGCGACAACCACACCCAGAGTCACACCCTTGTCCGTCCAGGTGATGTTTGGCTCCTTACCATCCAGAATATCCGTAATATTTTGTGCAAAGTCAGATGTCAAACGAGGCAAGATAATTTGCGTTTCTGGATCTCCAAAACGAGCGTTGAACTCGATGACTTTGGGTCCATCAGCTGTCAAGATAAGCCCCGCATAAAGAACACCCAGATAAGGGCGCCCTTCTTTAATCATGCCTTCTAGGACTGGCTTGACAATAGTCTCCACTGCTGTGTCAACCACGCTCTCTGGCAAGTGAGGAACTGGCGCATAGGCACCCATACCGCCCGTGTTAGGTCCTTTGTCGCCATCGTAGGCACGTTTGTGGTCCTGAGCCGTTGGCATGATGTAGAACTTGTCCCCATTGACAAAGACAAAGAGTGAAAACTCCTCTCCTTCAAGGAATTCCTCAATAACCACACGCGCACCTGAGTCACCAAATTTATTGTCCAAAAGCATCTCGTGAGCTGCTTCGACTGCTTGCTCAACTGTCTCCGCAACGACGACACCTTTTCCAAGGGCCAAACCGTCTGCCTTAACGACAATTGGAGCGCCTTTTTCTTCGATATAGGCCTTGGCTTCCTCGAAATCTGAGAATGTGCCATAGGCTGCTGTTGGAACACCGTATTTGACCATGATTTCCTTAGCAAAATCCTTGGACCACTCCAGTTCAGCAGCGGCCCTAGTCGGCCCAAAAGCCTTAAGCCCAGCTTGGTTAAAATCATCCACAATGCCAGCAGCAAGGGCATCATCTGGACCGATGAAGGTCCAAGCGATATCGTTGACCTTTGCGAAGTCAATCAACTTAGAATGTTCGGAAATAGAGATACTTACCAATTCTAGACCATCCAGAGTCATACCATCATTCCCAGGAGCCACAAAGACTTTTTCAACATCTTTTGATTCAAGCAACTTCTTGGCAATCGCATGTTCACGACCACCCGAACCGACAACTAACAGCTTCATCTCTTAACCTCTTTTGCGAATTATTTATTAAAATTATACCATAAATGTTCGTTTTAATCTTGTTTCACTTAGCATTTTAAGCCAAAAAAGGAAAGAAACTGTTTTCTTTCCTTTATATTCTTAATGTCTAAAATGTCTCACGCTTGTGAAGACCATGGTCAGACCATATTTGTCAGCAGCTTCGATGGATTCCTGATCACGGACCGATCCACCTGGCTGGATGATAGCCTTAATACCTGCTTTGGCGATTTCTTCCACATTATCCGCAAATGGGAAGAAGGCATCCGAAGCAAGCACAGCGCCGTCAAGACGGTCTTTAGCTTGGTCAATAGCGATGCGAACAGAAGCCACACGGTTAGTCTGACCTGGACCAACACCCAGTGTCATGTGGTCGTTGGTCACAATAATTCCGTTTGATTTGACGTATTTAATAGACTTCCAAGCGAATTCAAGTGCTGTCGCTTCTGTCTCAGTTGGTTGGCGTTTGGTCACCACTTGCCAGTCAGCTGGACTTTCCTTAACCACGTCTTGGTTTTGCACAAGAAGTCCACCGACCACACCTGTGTATTCCGCTTCTGCTTCACTGGCATCTTGTGCGTCAAATGGCAAGGCAAGGATACGCAAGTTTTTCTTTTTATTGGTCAAAATGGCTAGCGCTTCATCCGTATAGCTTGGTGCAATGATGATTTCAAGGAATACACCATGCATCTTCTCAGCTGTCGCAGCATCCACCTCACGGTTAAGAACAACGATACCACCAAAGATAGACACTGGGTCAGACTCATAAGCGTAGGCCCATGCAGTTTCGATATCATCAGCCTGACCAATTCCACATGGATTCATGTGTTTGAGTGCCACTACGGTTGGGCGGTCCTTGAAATCACGGATGATACGAATGGCAGCGTCCGCATCGCGGATATTGTTAAAGGACAATTCCTTACCGTTAAGCTGTTTCGCTGATGCAATAGAGTAATCTGTCGTCAAGGCTTTTTGGTAGAAGTCCGCATCCTGCTGAGGATTTTCCCCGTAACGCATTGCTTGTTTAAGGTCATAAGTCAAGGTCAGTTTTTCAGGCTTGCTTTCGCCGACCTGAGCTGTAAAATACTCTGCTATCAAAGCATCATAAGCTGCTGTATGACGAAAAACCTTGGCTGCCAACCGTTGGCGAGTTTCATAAGTAGTCTCACCATTTGCTGACAACTCGTCCAAAACCACTGTATAGTCAGCAGGGTCTACCACAACTGTTACGCTAGCGTGGTTCTTCGCTGCTGAACGAAGCATAGATGGACCACCGATATCGATATTCTCCACCGCATCAGCGTAAGTTACGTCTGGCTTGAGGATCGTTTCCTTGAATGGGTAGAGGTTGACCACAACAAGGTCAATGAGCTCAATTTGATTGTCCTTAGCCGCTTCCAAGTGGCTATCCAAGTCACGACGAGCGAGAAGGCCACCGTGGATATTTGGGTGAAGAGTCTTGACACGACCGTCCATCATCTCTGGAAAACCAGTCACATCATCGATGGCAACGGTCTCCACCCCAGCATTATCAAGGGCAATCTTGGTCCCACCTGTCGAGATGATGTCCCAACCCAGTTTTTTAAGTTCTTGGGCAAATTCAACAATGCCCGCTTTATCTGAGACTGAAATAAGTGCTCGTTTAGTCATTTGTTCTCCTTACTTATTAGAATAGACTGAGGAAACCTGAGTTAAATTCATCTTCTCTTATCTTTCGTGTAGCTTTTAGAATATTATTTCTTGATAAAACTGCATTTTGACTTGAAAACTCATAAAAATAATCTATTAATTCACTATTTTCAATATCAAAAGGCTCATTCATTCCAAATTCTGAATTAATAAATATATTAATCCTTTCAAACCATTCTTTTCTACTTCTAAAAACAAAAACTGGTTTTTCTCCACCATACTTCAAATAATTTGAAATTCGTTCCAAAATAATACTCACTGTGAAGTTCGTAATTTTTTTATCAACATCCGATAATTTAATATCCTTTTTATTCAGCGAAGCAAAAGGAACCAATTCTAAATTACAAATACGTACCCCTTGATATTTTTCTAGATTATCCCACTCCTCCAATAAGCGATTAGCCGCCTTATCTAACAGATTTTTTCCTTCCCCTTTTTCACCCAACAATGCTTTATAGTAGCTTTTAATGTAGTAACATTCACTCTTTATAAATTTTGTGAGCAATTGATGATCTGGTTTTTTAGAAAATTTCCCGAGTATCAGTTTGATTTCTTGGTAAAGAATATTGTCTTTCTGAACTATTTTATTTTTAACATCTTCCACAGAAAAATTTTGATAGTCTTGAAACATCCTCTCTATGTAGTCTTCTTTATTTTTGGCTCGTTTAATAAATTCACGAATGTCAGTATCTTTTAATTTCCAAATACTATCAGCCACACCGGGATTATAAAGACATTGATACAAAATTGCGTTTTCATAATCGCCTTGAACGTGTGTAGGGATAATGTATCTTGTTGCAGGTTTGTATTTTTTCCCGTTAGGTTCAATCCAAGAAAATTCATTATTCGGTTGTGTTAAACATTTAAGAAAATCATTAATCACCCCTACACCGTTATCATTTTTCCATGGATTATAGTCACTGACATCTTTATCCCAGTTTTTCAACTTTTCTTTAAAACCCATATCTTATCTCCACTCCCAAACTATTCAACACCTCAGGATACAACTTATACTCTGCCTCATGAATGCGAGCTTCAAAGCTTTCGATGGTATCATTCGCTAGTCTTGGCACACGTACTTGTTTGATGACCTTGCCTGTATCCACTCCGGAATCCACCCAGTGAATGGTCACGCCGCTCTCAGCAACGCCAGCATTCCAAGCGTCCTCAATCCCATGAGCTCCTGGAAATTCTGGCAAATAGGCTGGGTGAATGTTGATGATTCGTCCTTCATAAGCTGCCAATAAGGTTGGCCCAACGATTTTCATGTAGCCTGCTAGACAAACCAAGTCAATCTGGTGTTCTTCCAAGAGTTCGACAAGGGCCGCTTCGTAGTCTGCCTTGCTCTCAAACTCCTTGAGTTCAAAAGCATAGGACAGAACGCCGAGCTTGTCTGCACGTTCGAGCACATAGGCGTCACGATGGTCTGAAAAGACAAACTCTACTGG
This sequence comes from Streptococcus mitis, assembly GCF_016658865.1. NCBI lineage: Bacteria > Bacillati > Bacillota > Bacilli > Lactobacillales > Streptococcaceae > Streptococcus > Streptococcus mitis. The sequence goes on along the minus strand of NZ_CP067992.1, from coordinate 51,385 downwards.
AAATTGTTCCGCTATCACCTGAAAATTTGAGCCATTACCAGAGGCAAAAACCGCTATTTTTTTCATTTGATGATGACACTTTCGTTTTCTTTCTTGACGATACGACCAATTTCATAGACTGGTTCATCCAACAATTCCTTGACACGACTTACATTTTCAGGGCTAACTGCCAGCATAAGCCCCACACCCATATTGAAGATTTCAAACATTTCCTCATGTTTGATCTGACCGTATTTTTCAAGGGCTTTGAAAATCGGTAAAACTGGAACCTTGTCTTCCTCAATCTCAGCTGCTAGGGCAGCTGCAAACATACGAGGGACATTTTCGATAAAGCCACCACCAGTGATGTGGGCAATGCCGTTGACCAACTCTTCCTTGATGAGTGGCAAAACAGCCTTGACATAGATACGAGTTGGCTCAAGAAGAACGTCCTTGAGTTGCTTGCCTTCCAATTCTGGCAAGATTTCCTCACCTGTGTAATCCGCAAAGACACGACGGACGAGAGAGTAACCATTGGAATGAATCCCACTTGAAGCAAGTCCGAGAAGAACATCTCCTTCTGCCACCTTTGAACCGTCAATGATTTGAGATTTTTCAGCCACACCGACCGCAAAACCAGCCAAGTCATAGTCATCTTCGCCGTACATGCCAGGCATTTCAGCCGTTTCCCCACCGATGAGGGCAGCGCCTGCCTGCACACAACCTTCTGCCACACCAGCAACCACTTGTTCTAGCTTAGCTGGTTCATTCTTGCCAGTTGCGACGTAGTCAAGGAAATAGAGGGGCTCCGCACCCGCAGCGATGATATCATTGACACACATGGCCACACAGTCCTGACCGATGGTATCGTGCTTGTCGTACTTGATAGCCAGCATGAGCTTGGTTCCGACACCATCAGTTCCTGAAATCAAGACGGGTTCTTTAACCCCAGTCTTTGAAAGGTCAAACATACCACCAAAGCCACCCAGAGCTCCCATGACACCTGCTCGCTCCGTACGAGCCACGTGCTTTTTAATCCGTTCAACAACTTCATAACCCGCTTCAACATCCACGCCAGATTGAGCGTACGCATTTTTATTTGCCATTTTTATATTCCTTTTCTTTAATGGAGGATTTATTGTCTATTTGTAAAAACTGGTCTTTTCTTCCAAACTTCTACGATAGTCTTCTTCATAGTCGTAGAGAGGCGTTGGGTAATCACCATCAAAATAAGCGACACAGAGACCACCATTTGGCGCATCCGTTTCAATACCAATTGACTCAATCAAACCTTCAACAGACAGATAGGTCAGACTGTCCGCACCAATGATTTGGCGAGTTTCTTCAACCGTATGATTGGCTGCAATTAGCTCCTGACGGGTCTGGATATCAATTCCATAGAAGCATGGATAAGCTAGCGCTGGACTGCCAATGGCAACGTGAACTTCAGTCGCACCCGCTTCTTTCAAGAGCTGAACGATACGACGAGAGGTTGTTCCACGTACAATAGAGTCATCAATCATAACAACACGCTTGCCTTTGACAACACCAGAAACTGCAGACAATTTCATCCGCACCCCTTGCTCCCGTAATTCTTGAGTCGGTTGGATAAAGGTACGTTGGGTGTATTGGTTCTTGATGAGGCCCATTTCATTTGGTAGCCCGGACTCCTCCGCAAATCCCATAGCCGCGCTGAGGGAAGAATTGGGCACACCGACCACTATATCCGCCTCATGCTTGAATTCACGCGCCAATTGGGCACCCATACGTTTACGTGCCGTATGAACATTGACACCATGAATGTTAGAATCAGGGCGGGCAAAATAGATATACTCCATAGAACAGATTGCTAGCTGAGTATCATCTGTATAGCTATCATACTGGATGCCCTTGTCATCAATGATCACAATCTCACCTGGCTTCAAATCACGAATCCATTCAGCACCAATAACCTCAAAAGCACAGGTTTCAGAGGAAACAACCACCGCTCCGTTGGCCATTTTCCCGATAGAAAGGGGACGGAAACCATTGGGGTCAAGAGCCGCAATCAACTTATCCTCAAACAGCAAGATATAGGCAAAGCCACCTTTAACTAGGCTGAGCGCTTCTTTGATTTTGCCCATCAAGTTCGGATTGTGACTCCGACGAATGAGGTGAGCCAAGATTTCCGAGTCCGAAGTCGCGCTGAAAATCGCTCCTCTTTGTTCCAGTTCTTTCTTGAGAGAAGCTGCATTGGTCAGATTCCCATTATGAGCCAAGCCGAACTGCATATCGTGAAAACGGAAGAGGAAAGGCTGGATATTATCTACAGAAGCTTCGCCAGCAGTCGCGTAACGCACATGTCCAATCGCACCAGTTCCCGTCAATTTATCCAAATTAGCAGGATTTCTAAAGACTTCTGATAAAAGCCCCATATCGCGATGACGCTTTAGTTTTCCTTGGTCATTGGAGAGGATTCCTGCCCCCTCTTGACCACGGTGCTGAAGACTATGGAGACCAAAATAGGTCAATTTAGCAGCATCTGGATGTCCCCAGATACCGAAAACACCACATTCTTCATTAAGAGATTTTACTTCGTATGTCATTTTATATACCTAATTTTTATTTGTATAGCACCAAGAGCTAAATCTACATGACTTTTACATTACTGATACAATCTATTAGAAAATCTGTAAGTCTTATTTTCCAGTAAAGTATTTAACCGCCGACGCAAACAGGTGCTGGTCTTTATTTCCTGGGATGTTTTGGAAAAGACCGTCTTCATAACGTTCTGAGTGTCCCATCTTACCGATGATTTGGCCGTTCTTGCTGGTAATTCCTTCGATGGCATGGACAGAACCATTCGGATTGTACTTAGAGTCCATACTTGGTTTTCCATCAAAGTCAACGTATTGGCTAAAGATTTGGCCATTGTCACGGAGCTCCGCAAATTCCTCAGCCGTCACGACAAACTTCCCTTCACCGTGCGAAACAGGAATAGCGTGGATATCACCCACTTGCACTCCAGCCAACCATGGTGAGTTGGTATTGGCAATTCGAGTTTCCACCATCTTGGCCACGTGCTGGTTGGCATCATTGTAGAAGAGGGTTGGACTAGTACTGCTTGCATCCTCGAAATTTCCATAAGGAAGAAGACCTGATTTGACCAAAGCCTGGAATCCATTACAGATACCGATAATCAAGCCCCCACGAGCGATAAAGCCATCAATGGCCACACGCACTTTTTCATTGAGCAGGATATTGACAATAAACTTAGCTGATCCATCCGGTTCATCCGCAGCCGAGAAACCACCTGCAAAGAAGAGAATGTTAGCCTTACCGATGTTGTAAACCATAGTTTCAACTGACTTGACAATAGCCTCTTCATTCAAGGTCACAAATGGCACCAAGTTGACCTCTGCACCTTCTTTCTCAAAGGCCTTAGCTGAGTCATATTCTGAGTTGGTTCCTGGGAAGACTGGGATGTAAACCACAGGTTTTTCAATGGTTTCTTTTGATTTGATGACTTTGCTAGAAGCGACAGCTGGCACTTCAGCCAATTCTTTCGCTTGAGCAAATTCTGTTGGGTAAACTTCTTCCAATTTGCCTTGGAAAGCACTGTCAAGTTTGTGTCCATCTAGCTTCACATCGTTGACAGTTAGTGTAAAGTCTGCTTTTGTTTGTCCGATTTTCTCTACTCCAGCAATTTCTTCAGGCGATGTGAAGACAAATCCGCCCAATTGTGCTGTCAAAGAACTTTCAAGTTCAGGCAAGGTCACCTCTGCACCAATATGATTTCCAAAGGTAGCAAGGGCCAAACTTTCAAGCACACCACCGTATTTGACAGCTGATGCAGATGTCACTTTGTGACCAGCTTGGATGTCTTCAAACTGAGCAAAATTAGACTTAATCAAGTCAAAATCAATTTCTGCAGAGAGGGCTTGACCTGGGATGTAGTAGATATTTTCACCAGCAGTTTTGAACTCTGGAGAGAGGACCTTACGGCTATCTGCCGTCGTCACCCCAAAGGCTACCAAGGTTGGTGGCACTGTCAATTCTTCAAAAGTACCAGACATAGAGTCCTTACCACCGATAGATGGCAAACCAAGCTGAATCTGTGCTTCGATAGAGCCTAGAAGAGCTGCTACTGGCTGACCAAAACGCTCGGCTTGTTTGTCCATCCGCTCGAAGTACTCTTGGTAAGAGAAGCGAGCCTTAGACCAGTTGGCACCAGCAGCAACCAAACGAGCAGTTGCTTCGATCACAGCATAGGCAGCACCGTGGTATGGAGACCATTCAGCTACATATGGGTTGAATCCTTGAGCCATAACAGACGCAGTATGAGTCACACCGTGTTGAACTGGTAATTTCTGCACAGAAGCCTCGGTTGGTGTAAGTTGGTAGCGACCACCAAGTGGGTGATTAACCGTAGAACGTCCAACAGAGCAGTCAAAGATAGTCTGTAATCCTTTTTGACTCGCATGATTCAAATCAGATAGAACCGCAAGGGTATCAGCTTCAAGTGTATCAGAGTTTGTTGTGCGCTCTTCTGGGAGCTTGACATCCTTGTCCACAACCTTAGCATTGACGACCACGCGCACACCGTTTGTATCAAGGAAACGACGCTCCAAGTCCACGATTGTCTCACCATTCCAGTGCATGACAAGATTTGGTTTTTCAGTTACTGTCGCAACAACAACAGCATCAATATTCTCTTTGTTACATTCCGCAACGAAGGCATCCACATCTTCAAGACGAACCACCACAGCCATCCGTTCTTGTGATTCAGAGATGGCAATTTCGGTACCATTCAAGCCTTGGTATTTAAGAGGAAGCTTGTTGAGGTCGATTTCAAGACCGTCTGCCAATTCACCGATAGCCACACAGACACCACCAGCACCAAAGTCATTAGATTTCTTGATAAGACGAGTGACATCACCATTACGGAACAGACGTTGAATCTTGCGTTCTTCGATAGCATTCCCTTTTTGAACTTCAGCTCCAGCAGTTTCTACAGACTCAACCGTTTGAACCTTAGAAGAGCCCGTCGCACCACCGACACCATCACGTCCAGTCTTACCTCCAAGGAGAATAATCACATCTCCCGCTTCCGGTTTTTCACGGACAACATTGCCCTTAGGAGCCGCTCCGACAACCGCACCAAGCTCCATGCGTTTAGCTACAAATCCTGGGTGGAAGCATTCACGAACATAGGTCGTCGCAAGCCCAATTTGGTTACCATATGAAGAATAACCATGAGCCGCTGTTTTAGAAATAACTTGTTGTGGCAATTTCCCAGCGCGAGTTTCAGAAATCGGTGCTGTAATGTCACCCGCACCTGAGATTCGCATGGCTTGGTAGACATATGAGCGACCTGACAATGGGTCGCGAATAGCACCACCGATACAAGTAGCCGCTCCACCAAATGGCTCAATTTCCGTTGGGTGGTTGTGAGTTTCATTCTTGAACATTAGGAGCCATGGCTCTTTCACACCATCAACATCCACTTCGATTTCTACTGAGCAAGCATTAATCTCGTCTGACACTTCCATATCATCCAAACGTCCATTGGCACGCTCATAACGACCGAAAATAGTGGCCATATCCATCAAGGTTTGTGGTTTTTCAGAACGCCCCAACTCATCGCGCATAGTGATATATTTGTCATAGGTTGCCTGTAATTGTTTTTGGAATTTAGAAGCTGAAAAGTCGATGTGTTTCAACTCTGTCTCAAACGTCGTGTGACGGCAGTGGTCAGACCAGTAAGTATCCAAAACCTTGAGCTCTGTCTCAGTTGGCACGCGCCCGATTGACTTGAAGTAGTCTTGGATAAAAAGCAAATCATCCACTTCCATGGCCATCCCTTGCTCGGCCTTGTAGCGGGCAAAGTCTGCTGCCGTATAGCTTTCAAAGAAAGTCAATTTTGGAATGGTCTTGTCTGACTCTGAAAATTCCTGCTTGGCAATCCCTACCGTGATATCCTTGAAGCGAGAATCAACTGGATTGAGCAGATAGTTCTTGACCGCCTCTAACTCAGTCGCATCAATGTCTTTATTCACCAAGTAAAGTTGGGCTGTGTTGACTGTCACATCACTCGAACTTCCCAGCAAAAGCAAGGCTTCCTGTGAAGAAGCTGCACGCTGATCAAATTGCCCAGGTAGGTTTTCAATGGCAAAGAAAGCATAGTTAGCCAGATCCGCCTGCACAGCAACTTCGTCCAAAACATGGTCTGTCACCTGCTCAGAGAAAATGTGTTTCTCTGCAGGTGCAAACAGGTCCTCTGCCAAGTCAAATACATCATAAACTTGCACGATGCGAATACTTTTCAAGCTTGAAAGTCCCAAGTTGTGCTGGAGTTCTCTAACCAAACTCTCTGACTTGACCTGAAAATCAGCCTTTTTTTCAACAAAAATACGTTTATCCATCAATCCTTATTCCTTTATTTCAGCTCTTACAATGTTCCAACGACCTTGAGGTTGTTATTTCAATTCTTGCAACTTTTCCCAAACAATCTCGTAAACGTCTATTAGCTCTCCCAATCCTCTACGGATTGAAAAGGTCTGGGGGACCTTTTCAACCTGAGTCCTTTTAGTTGAGAGACGAAGGTTTTCCGTTGCAAACAGATTATTTCAACCCTTGCAACTTCTCCCAGACAACTTCGTAAACGTCTGTTAGTTCTCCCAATCCTCTACGGAAAACATCCTTATCCATGTGGTTGCCATCCGCATCCCACAAGCGACAGTTATCTGGTGAAAATTCGTCTGCTAAGATAATCTTGCCATCCTTATCAAAACCGAACTCTAGCTTAAAGTCAATCAACTTAAGCCCAATCTCAGCAAACCAGGCTTTCAAAAGTTCATTGATTCGACGAGTTTCTTCCTTCAAGTAGGCAATCTGCTGGTCATCCGTAATCTTTAGGAATTTCACATGCTCATCATTGATAAATGGATCATCCAAATCATCATTTTTGTAGTAAAATTCGACAATCGGAGTCTCCAAGGCGATTCCTTCATCAACGCCAAAACGTTTTGAAAAGGAACCAGCCGTGTAGTTGCGAAGCACGACTTCTAAAGGAATAATCTTAACCTTTTTATTGAGTTGTTCCGTGTCTGAAAGCTTCTCCACAAAGTGAGTCGCCACACCAGCCGCATTTAATTTCTCAAAAATAAAAGATGAGATCTGATTATTCAACACTCCCTTACCTGCAATCTGCTCCTTCTTGACACCATTGAAAGCAGTCGCCTGGTCCTTGTAAGTTGAAATAATAAGATTTTCATCCTCAGTTGTATAGATATCTTTAGCTTTTCCCGAATAGATTAATTGTTTTGACATTTTAAAGTTCGCCTTTCGTATTACTTGAGCACATTCTACCATAAAAAACCTAAAATTACAAGAATTTAACCGAATAAATGACGTAGTAACTTCAAAAATCATAAAGAAAAAACTGCAAGAAGAATCTTTCTCACAGTTTTAAAATCATTTAACTCTAAAAACACGAACATTACTCTTTGTTCAAAAATTGATCCAAATAATAACGTAGGTAACTTTTCTTGCCCGTAATCATCTGCAGACGACCTTCCACCCCGTACCGAAGTTTTTCAGCCTGCTCCGAAGTTAGATTAGTCTCCACCTCGATTTTAAAGAAATTCCCTTTTTCAGTCTTGGTAGCTGTCGCATCAATACTTGTAATAGTAGAATCTAGGAAAATTTGATTCTTGGCATCATGAGTCGTAGTATAGCGAACAGAATCACCGACCTTGATCCTTGCTACATCCTTTGAACTAAGATAAGCTGTTAGTTTGGCTTTCCCTTCTTTTTCCAAGGCCGGATAGAGTTGGGCTAGTAAGGCACCTTCTGCTACCATGGTAGAATCACTGGTCTCAGGATTAAGGTGAAGCACCCCATCCTCACTCGCCATAATTTTCCCCTTGTCTAAAAGATTTCCCTGTACCTTCTTACCTGACTCTGCCTCCAAGATTTTCTGCTCTAGAAGGGTCAATTCCTGACCAACCTTAGCCAAATGTTGGGATTTAAGGGACTCCAATTGACTGCCTAAACCAGACGCATAGGCTTGCTGGGTACCTGAACCTGCATACTGGACGCGGTAAGTAGCGAGACTAGATTCTAACTGAGAAAGCTGCGCTTCAACTTGCGCAACAGCCTGGGCCTTAGCTTGCGGATTTTCCTCGCCCTGAGACTTGTAAGACTGGTAGAGAGAATAGGCTAGATTCTGACTGGCCAAGGAAGCACCTGTTTCCATAGCTGACTTAGCTGTCTGGTAATCGCGAATTTTAGCCTCTGTTTGGCTGATGAGGTTGCCGATTTCAGCTTGGGTTTGACTAGCTGCTGCATTCTGGGACGCGATGGTCTCATTTTGTTGCGATGTACTAGCCCTAAGACTGCTTGCTTGACTGATGTAGTCGCGAAAGGTGGCTTGGTAGCCAAATTTATCCTCCTCTGGAAAGTGGTTCTCCCCTTCTTGCAGACTTTTTTGCAAATACTCCAATTGCTTTTTTTGATCCTTAAGCATGTCCAACTGACTAGCATAGGCCTCCGCTTGGACACCCTCTGCCCCTTCTTGATATTGAACCAACAGTTCTCCCTTTTTAACCAGCTTATTTTCTTCCAAATGATTGACAAGAATGCGATTATTGCTAGTTGACTGGATATTTGCAAGGATACGACTAGGCTCAATAGTAGCTCTAGTAGACAAACTCATCTCCTTCTCTGCCAAAGTTGCAAAACCAAGCAAAAACACGAGCAGAAGGGACATGGGGACAATCACCCGACTGGAAAAATTATGGTAACGACGATTATAAAACTCCGCACTTTCTAAAAATTCTGGTTTCATCCTCTCCTCTTTCTAGCTATTCACCAAATGGGCGTAAAAGCCACCCTGTGCAAGTAAATCAGCATGATTTCCTTCTTCAACAATCTTGCCCTGATCCAAAACAACCACCTTCTCTGTCCGCTCAGCAATGCTCAAGCGGTGGGCGATGAAAATCAAGGTCTTATCTAAAGCCATGAGATTATCTACAATTCGCTTCTCTGTCAAAATATCCAAACTGCTGGTCGCCTCATCCAAAATCAAGACAGGCGCATCTGTCAAGAGAGCACGCGCCAGAGCGATTCTCTGACGTTGACCACCTGAAATTCCTGCCCCATCCGAAGTCAATTCTGTCTGGTAATTCAGGGGCATACGCTCGATATCCTCCCGAATCTCTGCCAATTCGACCGCCCGTAAGATATCTTCCTGTGTCGTCCCCTCCTTGGCTCCAAGGAGAAGATTGTCCAAAATCGTTCCATTAAAGACATAGGGCTGTTGAGGCAGATAGTTGATATACTGGCGCAGGGCTTTTTTATCAATCTGATTGAGATTGACACCACCCAGACTAATCTCTCCTTGACTTGGGTCGTAAAAATTAACCATCATCTTAGCTAAGGTCGTCTTACCTGACCCCGAAATCCCCACAAAAGCCACCTTAGAGCCTTTGGGAATAGTCAAATTGATATCTGACAAGACATCTCGACCATAGCCATACTTGTAATGAACCTGCTTGAAGGTCATATCTCCCTTCATCAAGCTCAGATCCTCAACTGTTTTCTTCTCATCAAACTCAGAAGCTACCAGATAAACCTCATTTAGACGGTTATTGGCAACCTGCGCTGTCTGAAGCTTAGTTTGCAGGTTGATGATATTCTCCAAAGGATTAGTAAAGTAAACCAGCAAGGTATTATAGGTAATCAACTGCCCCAAACTCATCTTGCCATCCATGACCAGAACAGCCCCCATCCAGAGAATGCCGACATTGAGCAAGAGATGGGCAACCTTTTTCAGAGCCTTTTGCTGACTCTCTGCTCGACTATAGGTAAAGGATTTTTTCAGATAATCCACAAATTCCTTGTCAATCTTTTGGTAACGCTGACTTTCACTGGTCAAGGACTTGATAGTTTCAATACCATTGATGTCCTCAATGATAGAAGAAGACAGAACCGCATTGGCTTCCATGGTATCCCGATTCATCTTTTCAAACGGCTTCATGAAGGCAAAGATAATCACTGTGTAGATAGGGAGCGCCAATAAAGTCATGAAAAAGAGATTGGTATTTTGTGAAAATAAAACAAGGGAAATAATGACAACCGTTGATACATCTAGGAAAATCGAAAGAATGGTCGAAGCCAGCGCATCAATGATACTGTTAGCATCCGTGAAACGAGACACGATTTCCCCTGTACGACGTGTCGCAAAAAAGGACATAGGCAGGTGAAAAACATGCTTGATATAGGACAAAATCACATCAATAGACAAGCGTTGCCCCAAAACAAGTAAGAGATACTCCTGAGCGTAAGACAAGATTTGCTGGAGAATATAGACGATAACCAGCCCAATAGAAATAATCCCAAGCGTCGAACGCATCTGATCTGGCACATAGGTATCAATGATAGACTGCAGATAATAAGAACCCACAATGTTAATCAAGGTTACCAAGAGTGTTGCCAAAACGATATTAGCAATCAAGCCACGCTGCTTCACTAATATAGGGATAAAAGAGAGCAGACCATTCTTTTGATCCTTATGAGGCTTGTAGTCTGGACTAGGTGCCATAAAAAGAGTCACTCCTGTCCATTCTTCCGCAAAACGCTCACGTGACAGTTTGGTCAATTTCACCCCAGGATCCGGATCGGCAATATGAATGCTATCCTTATCCTGCCCAGTCACCACATAGTAGTGGAGCAATTTCCCTTCCTTAAGCACATGGGCAACAAAAGGAAAAGCCAAATCTGGCAAGTCAAAGAGCGTCATATCCGCCTTAATTGCTCGCGTCTCAAAACCAATTTCCTCTGCCACCTTGACCAAGCCCAAAGCCGTTGTCCCATCCATGGTTGTCTTGGCCAATTCTCGCAAGTGAGCCAAAGAATAATAACTACCATAGTAGCCAAAAACCATGGCTAATGAAGCTACACCGCAGTCCATCTGATCCACCTGCGGACGATAGTGACGTTTCCCAAATTTCATATTCATCTCCTTTTTTCTAAACTCATCTGATAATACCTATCTTACCCCAATCCCTAAACAAAAACTGGACTTCCTCCCCAAATGCGCCTATCTACCTCCCAAATGCACTTTTGGGATAAAAAAATAGGCAGAACAAACGTCATGCCTAAAATATATATATATTTATTTCTTTTTCTTCCTAATTCTTTTGTCAATCATATATAAAACGATAAGCGAAAACAGCGGTGGAACAATATAACTCTTTTCACTCATTGTCAGCTGAAATCCCAGAGTTGCTAGTATCTTAAAGATGAAAATATTCATCAAAAATAGAAAAACAAATACTAAAACATATCCTAAAACCTTCTTCATTTCTTTTCTTCAACTCTCCTAATTTCTATACCTATTTTATCATATTTTATCAAAAAATACATGTAAAACTCCAAATAAACACCTCATACTCAATGAAAATCAAAGAGCAAACTAGGAAGCTAGCCGCAGGTTGCTCAAAACACTGTTTTGAGGTTGTGGATAGAACTGACGAAGTCAGTAACCATACCTATACCAAGGCGACGCTGACGTGGTTTGAAGAGATTTTCGAAGAGTATGATTTTTCTAATTTCATTATATCCCCTCCTCAGATTTCTCCTGTCCCTAGAAAGACTAAATCTGTTCCTAAACGGTCGCTTGAACCAAAGAAAAAATTCCAAAGCAAGTGCCTTGGAACTCCTATATATACTCAACAATCATTTTTGTCATATCAAGAGTCATTGGTTGATAATATACATCAGGGTGCTTATTATGGCTCTATACGATTTGTAGTGAGTAAATCCTATCTGTATATTATGAAGCCTATTTTTGTGTAGAAAAAAGTCCCATATGACCTATCATGAAAAGCGACAAAACAACGCATTAGAAAGATTCATATGGAACCATTACATTTTATCACACAACTACTCGATATTAAAGACCCTAATATCCAATTTGTGGATGTTGTTAATAAGGATACCCACAAGGAAATCATCGCTAAACTGGATTATGAGGCTCCATCTTGCCCTGATTGCAGAAGCCAAATGAAGAAATATGATTTTCAAAAACCGTCTAAGGTCCCTTACCTCGAAACGACTGGTATGCCTACTAGAATTCTTCTTAAAAAGCGTTGATTCAAGTGCTATCAGCTCTTGCTTTTCCACTTTCAGAATAAAGAGTCTGACAAATTTTTCGGACTCATTGAGGACAATCTAAAGAAGGTTCATCTTTTCTTTCAGACTATCTTTAAAACCTCTCTTAAGGACAAAGAGAAAATCCTTAATTCCCTTCAGTTACACTATTCCAACGCCAAACTGGAAGTGACCAATAATCTCATCAAACTTATCAAACGAAATACATTTGGTTTCAGGAACTTTGAAAACTTCAAAAAACGGATTTTTATCGCTCTGAACATCAAAAAAGAAAGGACGAAATTTGTCCTTTCTAGATCTTAGCTTTTCTTCAACCCACTACAGTTGACAAAGAGCCGAGTTTTTCACCCTGCAGAAATCAGACTCATTCACTTAGTATTCAGGGCTTTAAAGGTTCTCCCTCAGTTCGTCGAGCACTTGACGCCAAGCTTGAACAATCCTTTCTCTCAAATAGTTCCTTGCGAGATCATAAGAAGTCCGGTGCATAGACTTCAAGTCATTTTCTAAGATAAAAACGAGCTTCTCTGCCATGTCAGCAACCAATTCTTCTTCATTTCTATCCACACCATATGGAACTAGATAGCCATTTTTTCCATCCTGAATGAAGGTTGGATTACCATAACGAGCATCAAAACCAAGTAAGACCAACCCCGAACCAATGGCTTCCATCAGGGTTAAACCAAAGGTTTCCCACTGGGAAGTCGTGACATAAACTTGATACTGAGGATAGAGAGACTCTAAATCTGCATACCCTTGAAGCAAGATATAATCATCCGCATGAAGATCTTGGATAAGCTGTCGCAAAGTAGGTTCCTCTTCTCCTTTACCAAAGATATGAAATTGCAAAGCGGGTACCCTTTGATGGGCCAAAGCAACCGCCCTAATGGCTAAATCAATTCGTTTACGAGGATCCAGACGAGAGGCTGTCATCAAGCTCAGAGGTTGGCGAGGGGACGATGGTTGCTGTAACTGATCCAAATGTCCAACAGGAATTACATAAATAGGAAGTACATCTATACCTTGCTTTTTAAAGGTTTCTAATAAGACCTCTTTTTGAAGTTCTGTTGCTGTTAGCAGGAAGTCAAAGCGTTGCATATATTTAAATACATAATAGTACTCATAATTAAGAGAACCATTCAAAAATTCATGCTCCGAGTGAAAGACAAACCCTAAGCGAGCAGAAGTCTTTTGCTCAAGAATAGGACGGGAAAAGTCCATTAAGGATGCTCGATCAAGAAAGAGAATATCCTCCTTCCCTAAATCAAGTCGATCAAGAAAACGTTCCAACACTTGAGTTTGGGTCAATAAGATTTCCCTTCCCATTTGATAAAACCAGTCTTTTCCCTGCTTGATTTCCTGAAAAGCTACTCTGCCATTTTGATGGTGATAGGTTCGTCGAACGATGACCCCATCTACAAAGTACTCTGTAACTATTTTTTTAGCTCCATACCACTCCCGTTTTACCATAGATCCTCTCACTAGATAATCAACATAGCGAACACAGCCTTGATGATAAGGATCTAAAGTAAAAACCAGTGATTGTTCATTAGAAATCTGGTAATGGGCCTCAGTCTCCGTCTTTTTCACCAAATCTAGTCGCGTTAGCTGAAAGTCCGTTTGTAGAGCCTCGACTGTGACAGAAGGAACACTGATTTCTTGATCTGTAAAGCTGAGATAGGCGTATAAGAGTTCTTCATCCTTGTGGCCAAGTGAGAGATAATAGGCTAACTTCTGAGGACTAGGCCAGGTCGTAAAGACAAATCGTGCTGGCTCCTGCAACTGACGAAGCATAATTGCCCGAGAAGCCTGAGCCACATCTACCCCATTTGGTTCATATCCCACCAAGAGATTAAAGGTATAAATGGTCATTTGGCTTCCTCCCCTCGACAATTGAAGAATGCAAGCAGGTCTTCTTTCTTAGCCAATTGCAAGACGACTCTTTGTTCCTCAATCCGATTAGTAAACTCTTCTGGTGATTGCAACACATCTTTGATCTTTTCTAGTAATAAATCGCTGGATGCGAGGACAGTTGGTAATTTTTTGTAAACCTCATAATGAACAGTCGTGTTTAATCCAAGAATTAACTGCCCACTTTCAATTGCTCTCATAGAGGCTGCTGAAACTTCCCTACCATGGTTCACATCCAAATATAGCGAGCAGCTTGCCAATAACTCCTGAAAACGCTCCTCTGAGCAATTCGGATGGAGATGAAGATTAGGAATAGAGCTTAAATTGGTTAATTTAGGTCCCATGTTGGTTAGGGCTGCAACATGAAAGTCCACTCCGGGAAGACTTTCTACCAAGTAGGCCAAGCTTTCCACTTCTTCTGATGCTGTCATGATCAAAGCCTTAGTTTGAAAGGTAATTGTCCCAGAATCAACCAATCCAGCCACATATTGAAGGTCCGCTTTTCGATCTTCAGGAGCATAGTAATTCAAGATGAGTATCTGCTTGACTTGTTTTTGAAGGTCACTTAAATTCTCTTGATGAGGACTGCAAAAAATCAAGTCTTCCTTTCCAAGTTCTTGTAGGAGGGGAACTACCTTCGAATCCAAACATATAAGGGGTTCCTGACCAGAAAGGACCTTTTCGAATAGAGATCGTCTCAACTCCTCCTCATTGGCATAAAGCTGATCTAGACCAGACTTTTTCTGATAGAGGAAATACCCCTTTTTGACAAAATGATGCAAGACCTCTTCCTGATTTCGATTATAGTAAATTTCCAGGTAGGTTTGTCCGTCTTCTTCCAACAGTCGTTTACGGCTTCTCCAACCATAACGATTGTAATCTTCAATAGTCAGAACAGTATCCCCCTCACCCAGCCACTCCACATACTCTACGGTTCGTGATTGGATATCTTTTCGTAAGATTATATTTCCTCTTCGTTTCTGACCATCAAAAATATAGGTCGTAATCCCCATAGTCCATGGCTCCCAATAATCAGGAACAGGTAAGTCATTAAAAAAGAGGGGCTGCCCCTCCCTAGAGCTGGGATCTGTATAGGTCAAGAGGGAAGCCAAACTATCTTCACCTAGCCCCAAATCTGTTTCCAAATTGGTAAACAGGATCTGATAAGACTGCCCCAAGATAGCCAGTAGCTTTCTGACTTTTTTCAACTCTCTATTATTTTCTGGTGCAATAACTAGCATAAGAATCCTTTCTAAAAAGGAGCCCACTAACTAAGAATCTAGGGCTCCAACAAACCTAAGTTTATACGGGCACATTTATAGGTTTCTGTTTCTTGTAGCTGGGCTTCTTCAAGCTTTTCAATCGCTCGCTTCAACCTTGTCTTGTAGATATAGCTATGCAAAGTCAGATCATATCCCATCATTCCTAAAAGATCCAGCTTTTCATTTTTTGCTTCCATTTCATCCAGGACGCGCTTCTCATTCCAGACCTGGGATAAGGTGTCCTCTCTTCCGACCCGATACCAGTAGATACACTTCTCTGTATGAATAACACGCTCAGCCTTAAGCAAGAGCTTGTACATTAGGAAGTTATCCTCTACATTTTTCCCAAGTGGAATAAGGCATCTTCCCAAGATAAAGCATAATAGAACCACCAAATCTCTCTAAAATGATTGAAACGATTGGCTGTCCAGGGTTTATTGTGAGATGTATAATGAATAACTGCTGGAAGACCTGGAAACTCATCATACAAGGCCAAGTCCCCATACTGATGCTGATCCTTATCCGATCCCACTTGAAGGTTATAGGTCAAAGGCAGGCGAAGCCAAGCATCCTTGAAGTAGTGATTCAAAATTCCTTGATCTCCATAAACATGCTGGTGATGCTCCTTGGTCAACTCAAAGAGAGCTTGCGTCGTTTGGTGATCACGCCACCAGGCTAAGTCCAATTGGAACTCTCTAGCTTTTTTTGTGACTGAGAACTTTTTATCCCAGAGTCTCGATCCTAGCTTTTCTTCAACCCACTACAGTTGACAAAAGGCCTCTTTATTTTCCTTGAATAATCTTAACCACATCTCCTACACTTTGGAGTTGATCAATTTCCTCATCACTGATTTCGATATTAAATTCATCTTCCAGCGTCAAGATAAACTCCATCAAGTCAACTGAATCAGCATCCAAATCGTCTTTCAGACTCAAGGATTCTGTCACTACAAAGTCCTCTCCCTGTCGCTCTTGGATAATGGTCACAATACGGTCAAAAATTTCTTTTTCTGTCATCTCTTTTATTCTCCTGAAAATTCATGCGCAGTCTGGGCAACTACGTCTGTTTCTAGCATGGTACGAATCTGACGGATCGTACTATAGACAGCCTTGGCATCACTTGAGCCATGAGTCTTGACAACAGGTGCCTTGACACCAAACAAGACTGCTCCACTAACATCTGAATAGTTGAGCTGTTTTTTCAAACCTCTGAGACTGTCCTTGAGAAGGAGGGCGCCTAGTTTCGCTCGAAGCCCACCACCTGTAATAGCGGTCTTGAGCAAGCCCATGATTCCCATGGCTGTCCCTTCGATAGATTTGAGGACAGCGTTTCCCGTGAAACCATCTGACACAACAACATCCGCAACGCCATTCATCAAATCACGCGCTTCCACGTTTCCGATAAAATTCAAACTTTCATCAGCCGCCAGTAATTCATAAGTTTCCTTACGAAGCGGGTCGCCCTTACTACTCTCTGTCCCGTTGTTAAGCAAGCCAACACGTGGTTGCGCAATGCCGCGGACATTTTTGGCATAGAAGGAACCCAGAACAGCGTATTGATGGAGATGCTGGGCTGTATTTTCCGCATTGGCACCGAGGTCTAGCATGTCAAAACCCTTCCCATCTACAGTCGGCAAGGTCGACATAAGTCCAGGACGGTCGATATTCTTGATACGACCCACGATGAAGAATCCAGCAGCCAACAAAGCACCTGTATTCCCAGCTGAGAGGACAGCGTCTGCTTCTCCTTCTTTGACAGCCTTGGCCGCCAAGACCATACTGGCATTTTTTTTCTTCCGAATAGCTCTCGTAGGTTCATCGTCTGAATCAATCTTCTCATCCGTATGGATAATGCTAACACGCTCTGTCGCTGTCAGATATTGCTTGATTTTGCTTTCATCTCCGTAGAGTTGAACCTCAATATCTGAAAAGTCAGCCAGGGCTTGATTGACCCCCTCAACGATGGCTTGAGGTGCATAATCGCCCCCCATGGCATCTACTGCGATTTTTTTCATTTGTTTTCCTCTTTTAGTAATTGTCCCCAGTCTGCTAGGGAATCAATAAATTTCTTTGATTTTAGGTGAATCCCCACGTACTCTTCGTAGAGCTGATCCATAAATTGTCGTAGCTCTTGCTTGATTTCAGGCTTGAGCGAAATGGTCTCCAAGGTCTCAAAATCAATGGCTTGAAATTGATTGAGCAGATAAGGGATATTGGGATTGAGATGGCAACGTCTCTCATCCTCATGATAATGCTCTGGACAGAGGCAGGCTCCATATTTGAAAGAAAAGTCAAAAGCCTGACCAACCCGATGACAAAAGACACACTCATTAAAATTGAGACTAATACCAAATCGAGTCAAGATTTGAATTTCAAAAATATTAGTCAAAATTTGATAATCCAAGCCCTCTTCCATCAACTCCAAAGTCTTTTGCAAAAAAGCAAACAAGGGAGCATCCTGCTGATTGTCCTGCAAACTAGCATCCGCAAGAGCCGCCACGTAGGTCGCATAAGCCATGACAAAGAGATCGCTATTAATCTTGGGAAAAGTCATCACCTCATGATAGTCCTCAATGTAGCTGAGCCCGTCATCATTGATTCGCAAGAGAAATCGTGCCAGCACCAAGGGCTGAATAACAGGAGCTAGCTTAGACTGACCAGCGTGTTTAACAAAAAACATGCGCTTGCCAGCCTGCTCCGTAAAAATCTTGACTAGCTTATCATCCTCACGAAAGTTACGATTGTAGAGCACCAAGCCTTGACTCGTGATAGACTGAATCATGCTTCTCTCATGTACTCCTCAAGTCGTTTCATGGCTTCTTTGATAGTCTCCATGCTGGCTGCATAAGACAGGCGAACATAGCCTTCCCCGTAACGCCCAAAGGCAGCGCCAGGGATAAAGGCAACGGCTTTCTTCTGAGCAAAATCCTTCAAAAAGGCAAAGGAATCTTGATTGTAGCCCGCTGGAATCTTAGCAAAGATATAGAAGGCCCCGTCTGGTTTGATAATCTCAAAACCAAGAGCAGTCATTTTCTCGATAATATAATCACGACGCTGGATGTATTCCTTCTTCATAGGTTCGGCATCATTTTTACCAGCCGTCAAGGCTTCCACCGCAGCGTGTTGCGCCATGGTATTTGCGGCAGTCACCAAGTACTGGTGACTCTTGATTAACTGGGCTGTAAAGGCTGCAGGAGCGAAAATCAGCCCCAAACGCCAACCTGTCATAGCATGCGATTTAGACAAACCATTGATAATGATAGCCTGGTCTCTCAACATAGTTCCTAGAGACACATGGGCTTCCCCTGTATAAGTCAATTCTGAGTAAACCTCATCACAGACAACGAAAATCTCATACTTGCGTAAAACAGCTGCTAAGGCCTCCAACTGCTCCCGACTATAGGTAATTCCTGTCGGGTTGGCTGGATAGTTGAGAATAACCGCCTTGAGCTTGTCACCCTGCTCCAAAATGGCCTTTTCCAACATCTCAGGAGTCAAGACAAAACCATTTTCAGTCGTGTCAATCTCAACAATCTCTGCCCCAACTAGATTGACAATCGGTTCATAGCCTGGATAGGCAGGAGCTGGCAAGAGCACCTTGTCTCCCTCTTCCAAAATAGCTGTCAAAGTAGCAGATAAAGCCTCTGTCGCCCCAATTGTAACCAAGATTTCATTTTCAGGAGCATAGTCCAGTTGGTACTTTTCCTTAACAAAATCACTAGCTGCCTGACGTAAAGTCAGCAGACCACTCATCCCTGTATAGTAGGATTGGTTCTGGTCAATCGCTCGCTTAGCCGCCTCCTTGACATGATCTGGCGTTGTAAAATCAGGTTCCCCCAAGGTCAAACGCAAGACCCCAGGAATCTCAGAAATAGCCTGATCAAACTGACGAATCAACGAAACTTGAATCTTATCTAACTGTTTATTAAAGCGCTTAGTTAAGTCCATAGATACCTCCCACTTTCAAAACGTATCTCTATTATACTACAAAAGCCCCCCGACCGCAAAAATACATGATAGAATAGCTTTCCACTTTCTATTTTACTTTTCCTGTTTACAGGTCTATAATGGTAACAGATTCTATTTGGAGGTTTTTATGTCATTTCTATCAAAAAATGGAGCAGGCATCTTGGCCTGCCTTCTCATTTCAATCGTATCTTGGTACTTAGGAGGATTCTTCCCTGTGATTGGCGCGCCTGTTTTTGCGATTTTTATGGGAATGCTCCTACACCCCTTTCTCTCGCCTTATAAACAACTGGATGCGGGATTGACCTTTAGTTCTAAAAAATTGCTCCAGTATGCCGTTATCTTGCTTGGTTTTGGTCTCAATATCTCGCAAGTCTTCGCAGTCGGACAATCTTCACTCCCTGTCATCCTGTCCACCATTTCAATAGCCTTGATTGTTGCCTACCTCTTCCAGCGCTTCTTTGCACTGGACACAAAACTGGCTACCTTGATTGGAGTGGGTTCTTCTATCTGTGGGGGCTCTGCCATTGCAGCGACAGCGTCCGTTATCCATGCCAAGGAAAAGGAAGTAGCCCAAGCCATTTCCGTTATCTTTTTCTTCAATGTCTTGGCTGCGCTCATCTTTCCAACCCTAGGTACCTGGCTTCATCTATCCAATGACGGCTTCGCCCTCTTTGCAGGGACTGCGGTCAATGACACTTCCTCTGTAACCGCCACAGCCAGCGCCTGGGACAGTCTCTACCAGACCAATACCCTCGAATCTGCAACCATTGTCAAACTTACGCGGACTCTGGCTATTATCCCCATCACTCTCTTTCTCTCCTACTGGCAAAGTCGCGAGCAAAAAAATAAGCAAGGATTGCAACTAAAAAAAGTCTTCCCACTTTTTATCCTTTACTTTATCCTTGCATCTCTCCTAACCACCCTACTGACCTCTCTCGGTGTGTCCAGTAGTTTCTTTACCCCTCTCAAACAGCTTTCCAAATCCCTCATTATCATGGCTATGAGTGCTATCGGGCTCAAAACCAATCTGATAGCTATGGTCAAATCCAGCGGAAAATCAATTGTTCTTGGAGCCATCTGTTGGATTGCCATCATCCTTACTAGTCTTGGTATGCAGACCCTTATCGGCATTTTCTAACACAAAAGGTAGCCCACCAGCTACCTTTTTCTTATGCTTCCTCAATCAAGCGTGTATGCTCTCTCTTAATACAACGATTCATCACGATATCATCACATCCACCAGCACGCAAGATTTCTTCCGCTTCTAGACTTTCAAGTCCTAGCTGTGCCCAAAAAATCTTGGCATTAGCCTTGAGAAAATCACGCGCCACATCTGGCAAAAACTCACTGCGCCGGTAAACATTAACAATATCTACAGGAAAAGGAATCTCTGCTAGGCTAGCATAAGCCTTTTCACCCAAGATTTCACCACCTTCTACCTTGGGATTGACTGGGATGATTTTATAACCCCGAGCCTGCATTTCCTTGGTCACTCGATTGCTAGTTGTTTCCTCACGATCTGACAACCCCACTACAGCAAGGGTTTTACTCGTTGCGAGATACTGACGAATCACACCATCACTTGGATTGATAAATTCTTGACTCATAGAAATCCTCCTTTTTCATCAGTATAGCATATTTTGAAAAGGCTTGCAGATTTTGGCTACAAAAAAGCTCCTAGCAGTTCACTCCTGCTAGGAGTATGTTTTATTCTAAGTGAAAACTTAAATCTTTTTCTCAATACTAAAAAGTGGAGAAAGTGGGCGTTTTTCATGAATACGTACGATAGCATCCCCCAATAAATGAGCGATTGAAATCTGCTCAATCTTATCGATCAAACGCTCTTCTGGGAGATAGATGGTATCCAAAACAACCAATTTCTTAATAGCTGATTTTTGGATATTGTTCATAGCAGGACCAGAAAGAACTGGGTGCGTACAGCTCGCATAGACTTCAACAGCACCAGCTTCTGCAAGGGCATCTGCCGCGTGACAAATCGTTCCAGCTGTATCAATCATATCATCAATCAAAATACAAGTCTTGCCTTCGACCTTACCGATGATGTTCATGACTTCACTAGTATTCATCTTATCAACGCTACGACGTTTATCAATAATAGCAATAGATGTTTTCAAAAATTCTGCCAACTTACGGGCACGAGTCACCCCTCCATGGTCTGGGCTGACAACCACATAGTCAGAACCAACCATACCACGACGCTCAAAATAATCCGCAATCAGAGGAGCCCCCATCAAATGATCCACAGGAATATCAAAGAATCCTTGAATCTGCGCAGCATGCAAGTCGATGGTCAATAAACGATCCACTCCAGCTACTTCAAGCATATTTGCGACAAGTTTTGAAGTGATTGGCTCACGCGCTCTCGCCTTTCTATCCTGACGTGCATACCCATAGTAAGGCATAACAACATTCACAGATTCTGCACTGGCACGCTTCAAAGCATCCACCATAATCAAAATTTCAAGCAGATTGTCATTTACAGGCGAGCTAGTTGATTGTAGGATAAAAACGTGTTTCCCACGGATTGATTCTTCGATGTTGACCTGAATCTCTCCATCTGAAAATTGGCGAACACTTGATTTCCCCAACTCTATCCCAATCTCCTGCGCTACACGTTTTGCCAATTCTTGATTAGAAGAAAGGGCAAACAGCTTTAAATCAGAAAAAGACATGATTTCCTCCGGTATATATGTATCGCTTGTGCTTTTCACAAGATTTTTCCATCTACCATTGTAGCGCTTTTTGCACTATTTTTCAATCAAAAATAAAAGAAGGGCACCATATTTGTACCCTTGCATCATTCTTTTAAAAAATATTCTAGTTCATCAACTCATTGTGCTTCTCAACAAAGCGATAAGCCTGATAAAAACCATAGAGAGTCATAGCCGTAACCACTGGAATCACTAAAGGCAACTCTGTCTCCAACTCCACAAAAGGAGAGTTAAACAAGAAATGAGTTCCCAAGGCTAAACCTAGGAAAATAAGCCCCTGTTTCTTGCCAACCTTCTGCCCTTTATAGGCTCTGTAAAGCAAGTAAATACCTACTACAGCCAAACCTGAAAAAGTCCAGTGAGAGGCAATCCCTGAGATGATACGCTCTAAAATTCTCGAAATAGTAAAGTCAAATCCCTCTGGCAAATCCGTACGAATGTAGCCAATATCCTCAATCATTTGAAATCCCAAACCAGAAGCAATCCCTAGTAAAAACAAAGATTTTAATTTTCGCACAGGAATCAAAGCTAAAACAAAGACAAGTGGCAACAATTTCAAGGGTTCTTCTACCAAAGGAGCCACAATCGCACTTTCAAAGGCATTTAAAAATGCACTATCTGGGAAAAGAACCTCCAATAAATCATGGATATAGGTATTAGCAAAGCTAGACAACCAGCCTGAAAGGAACATCCCACCCAATAAAGACAAGATCAAGGCCTTCTTTGGCAATTCCCATTTTTTCCCAATACGGAAAAGGAAATAAAGAGCTGGAATCATGTAAAAGAGAGCTAGAAAGATAGAAACTCCCATTAGTCCATATTCCGCACCTGACATCGAACCATCCGTATAGTAGATGGTTTCATACTGTAAACCAATACATAGCAATAAGATAAAAATAAATAAAATGCTGTTTTTCTTCATACACTTTCTTTCTAAATGAAGTATTTATAATTCTACGACTGTCATCCTTCCTGTATCCACATCGTAAACCGCACCTGAAATAACAACATCATCTGGGATTAGAGGAGTTTCCTGCAGCAATCTCATATCCTCACGAACACTTTCATCAATGTCTTGAAAAGGCAAAAAGTCCTTGTCAGAAACATCCACTCCTAGTTCTTTTTTCAAATACTCCTGAAAAGGACCATTTTCAAATGTCTGTGCACCACAGTCTGTATGATGGAGCACCACAATTTCCCTTGTCCCCATTTGTTGCTGGGAAATCACAAGCGAGCGAATAATATCATCTGTCACTCGCCCTCCAGCATTCCGCAAAATATGAGCATCTCCCAGAGCCAACCCAAGAGCTGGCGCAACGTGTAAACGCGAGTCCATACAAGTTACGATTGCAACCTTGGTCTTTGGTTTGATTGATAAATGAAGATCTCCATGCAGTTCTACATAGGCTTGATTGGCTTTTAAAAAATTTTCAAAATAGGACATGACAACTCACTTTCTAGTCTATCAGATAATTTGAACACCAAATTATTTATATCCTATCTTACCATCTTTTCTTTGTCTTGTCAGTTGTCAACCTTCATATAAAAAAACTGGGACAGAGACATCCAGCTTCTAGCTTGGGCTTCTGTCCTAGTTTTATTTTTATGAACCTTTTTGGATATACTTATTGAGCGATCCTGCAAAGCTCTGAAGATTGAGACTTTGTACGTAGACCTCACCAGTTCCTCGGAAGGTATTCACCACTCCTTCGCCTGTACCAATAGACTGCCAGAAGCTATTTTCTAAGTGGATATTATAGTCCAAAGATTGACTCCAAGCCACCACATGGGCATTGTCAATGGTTATTTCTTGGTTTTGTAGCTCAATTTTCTTGATAGAGCCAAAAGCATTGACCAAGAGAGTTCCCTGGCCTTGGGTAGTCATCACAAAGAGACCGCCTTGCCCTCCGAACAGAGCTTTACCAATAGACTGACTCTCCATAGTATAGGAAGCTGTACCATCAAGAGCTAGAAAAACCCCATCATTCAGTCGATATTGTTTTTCACCTAGTTCAAGAGCAATTACTTGCCCAGGAGTATCTGGTGCTAGAGCAAGGTTCCCGTTATCAGACTCTGCTACAGCTTGAGTAATGAAGGTGCTTTCACCAGAAACCATTGAACGTCCTACAGCTTTAACAAAACGTCCCAAACCTGAACCGCTAGCATTGAGCTGGGTATTGAGACTTACGTTAGGCGTGTGGTAAACCATACTACCTCGCTGGATATAGACGGTTTCTCCTTGATTGAGTGACAACTCTACCAAAGGAAATTGCATATGACTGTCCATAGAAAATTTCATAAGAAATTCCTCCTTGTTTTAATAAATGTTAGCAATAAAATAATTAGTCATCTAAAGCTGACCATAACTATTAGGAGAATACCTTTTTCAAGACTTCCTGAATCGTTGTCACCCCAATAACCTGAATTTCCTTAGGTGGAGTGATTCCTGTCAAGGAATTTTTGGGTACATAAATCTTAGTAAAGCCCAGTTTAGCAGCTTCATTAATACGCTGCTCGATACGATTCACGCGCCGAATTTCTCCCGTCAAACCAAGTTCTCCCACAAAACATTCCTGAGGGTTGGTTGGCTTGTCCTTGTAGCTCGAAGCAATAGCAACAGCGACGGCTAAGTCAATGGCAGGTTCATCCAATTTGACACCACCAGCAGATTTGAGATAGGCATCCTGATTTTGCAAGAGAAGCCCTGCACGCTTTTCCAAAACAGCCATAATCAGACTCGCACGATTGAAGTCCAGACCTGTGGTCGTGCGCTTGGCATTTCCAAACATGGTTGGCGTCACCAAGGCCTGAACCTCTGCTAAAATCGGACGCGTCCCTTCCATGGTCACAACGATTGATGAGCCAGTCGCTCCATCCAAACGCTCTTCTAGGAAAACTTGACTCGGATTGAGGACTTCAACCAAGCCACCCGACTGCATCTCAAAAATCCCAATTTCATTGGTAGAACCAAAACGATTTTTGACCGCTCTCAAAATACGAAAGGTATGGTGACGCTCCCCTTCAAAGTAAAGCACTGTATCCACCATATGCTCCAACATACGTGGACCAGCCAAGGTTCCTTCCTTGGTCACATGGCCGACGATAAAGATAGCAATGTTATTAGTCTTCGCTAATTGCATAAGTTCAGCAGTCACCTCACGCACCTGAGAAACAGACCCCTGTACCCCTGAAATCTCAGGAGACATAATGGTCTGGATAGAGTCAATAATGAGGAAGTTTGGCTGGATTCTTTCTACCTCAGCTCGAACACTCTGCATATTGGTCTCTGCATAGAGATAAAACTCGCTATCAATATCACCCAAACGCTCTGCACGTAGTTTAATCTGCTGGGCAGACTCCTCCCCACTGACGTAGAGAACCGTTCCCACTTGGGACAACTGGGTTGAGACTTGTAGTAGAAGCGTTGATTTCCCGATTCCAGGATCCCCACCGATGAGGACGAGACTTCCTGGTACCACTCCGCCTCCAAGTACACGGTTAAATTCCTCCATCTCTGTCTTAGTTCGATTGACATTGATGGAAGTCACCTCAGCCAGTTTCATGGGCTTGGTTTTCTCACCTGTCAAGGACACACGCGCATTCTTGACCTCGGCAACCTCAACCTCTTCTACAAAAGAAGACCAAGACCCACAGTTAGGACAACGTCCTAGATACTTAGGCGAATTATATTCACAATTTTGACACACAAATGTCGCTTTTTTCTTTGCGATGATAAACCTCTTTCTATATCTCTAACTCACACTCAATCACTTGGCAAAAATCAATCTTCTCATTTGGCACAAACTGGCTCATGAGCATTCCGTGAGTTACCACTATCACGGTCTGGTAATCTCGATACTTAGCCATACATTCTAGAAAACGAGACTTCATATCCGTAGCTGTCTCATATTGAATAGGACTATTAGGAAGTAACTCCCCCTTATTTTCTAGAAACATAGTACGAGCTTTTTCAAAATTATCTGTGCCACTTTCATAGACCTGCCATTCATGCAATAATGGCTCCACTCTCAAAGGAAGTCCAGTAACACAAGCCACATAAGAAGCCGTTTCTAAAGATCTTGTGACTGCAGAAGATACGATTATTTCAGCTGAAGGAAGCAAGGGATTTTTGCTCAGTTTCTGGGCTTGTTGCCGTCCCTTCTCAGACAAGGGCGCCAAATCTATCCCAAATCCCGTATAAGAACGCTCCTCTAACTCACAATAATCTGGCTCCCCGTGACGTACAAAGATAATCTTCATTCTAGTGCCCAGTCGATCCAAATCCACCAGTCCGCACGCCGTCTGCCGCATCTCCATCTGCAATTAAGAAAGGAGCAAAGACAGCCTGGACAACACGTTCTCCAACTTCAAGAACAACCTCTTGGTCTGTGATATTCTTCATCTGAGCAAAAATATGCCCTTCATTCCCAGGATTTCCATAATAATCCCCATCAATGACCCCAACTGAATTAATTAAAACCAAGCCCTTTTTACGAGGGTTTGAAGAACGATCATAAAGGTAAAGAACCTCAGTCGGCTGCATATAGGCCTTAACCCCTGTCGGAACCAAGACAATCTCTCCTGGCGCAATAACCGTACGCACAGCAACCTTTAAGTCGTAACCAGCCGCATGCGCCGTCTCACGCTTGGGCAATAAATTTTTATCTGTAAAAGTCGAAACCAATTCAAAACCACGAATTTTCATCATCTTCTCTTTTCTATTATCATTTATTCTAGATTATTCTATCTTATTTATTCGGAAAAAGCACGAAAAAAAGAGCACACAATTCAAATCGCTTAGGGCTGCTGGATTCCTCCCCTGACCCGCTTCACGCAGAACTGTTGCTCCACTATTTATTATATCACATTCCTATTCATTTTAAAAGCAAAATTATTTTTTCCGTCTATTTCTAAAAAAGTCCTGCATAATAGCTGCGCATTCATCTTCCAAAATTCCCGTTTCAACCTCCACACGATGATTGAGACGCTCATCTGTCAAGATATCGTACAAACTCCCAGCAGCGCCAAATTTCTGGTTTTTAGCCCCATAGACCACGTTTGGAATACGGGCGAGTCCAATTGCCCCACTACACATGACACAAGGCTCAATGGTCACAAAAAGCGTGCAATCCAGCAAGCGCCAGCTCACCTCACTCAGATTCGCATTCTCTATAGCCATAATTTCCGCATGCATTACAGCTCGTTGCAACTCTTCACGCGCATTATGCCCGCGACCAATGATTTCTCCGTCCTTGACAATCACACAACCAATTGGAATTTCATCGTGTTCAAGAGCAATCTCAGCCTCTCTCAAAGCTTCCCTCATAAAGACTTCTTTTTCTTCAACTGTATAATTCATCAATTTCCCTTTTACTACTTATCGATTTTATTATTATATCATGAATCCCAAGACAAAAAAAGCCACCGAATGCGGTGACTCTATAGGGAGATTATTATGAAAAAGAAAAGTTTAGGATATTTGTTACAACAAGTTAGGAGGTCTTCTTGTAACTGTCTATAGTATACCCGACCTATCTTAAACAAATCTTAAAAATCTCTTAGGACCAAACACTTTCTAAAATATTTGTTTGTTCACGACCAGGACCTACTGAGAAAGTAGAAATACGAACGCCAACCAATTCACTCACACGACGAACGTAGTTACGCGCATTCTCAGGAAGATCTTCCAAATTACGAACTCCGGTAATATCTTCTGACCAACCTGGCAACTCTTCATAGATAGGCTTGCAACGTTTCAATTGCTCAAGACTAGCTGGATAGTAGTCAATACGTTGACCATCAAGATCATAAGCCACACAGATTTTCACAGTATCCAAACCACTCAAAACATCGATAGAGTTCAATGAAAGGTTCGTAATACCAGAAACACGGCGGCTATGACGCATCACAACTGAGTCAAACCAACCCACACGACGTGGACGACCAGTTGTTGTACCATATTCATGACCCACTTCACGGATACGTTCTCCCACTTCATCAAACAACTCAGTTGGGAATGGACCGTCTCCTACACGACTCGTATAAGCCTTACATACACCTACAACCTTGTCAATCTTACTTGGACCAACACCTGAACCAATCGTAACACCACCAGCCACAGGGTTTGATGACGTAACAAATGGATAGGTCCCTTGGTCAATATCTAGCATAACACCTTGTGCACCTTCAAAAAGCACACGTTTACCGTTATCAAGTGCATCATTCAAAATGACAGATGTATCGGTCACATATTTCTTGATTTGTTGCCCATATTCGTAATATTCTTCAAAAATATCATCGAAAGCAATCGCTTTACTATCATACAATTTTTCAAAGAGACGATTCTTTTCAGCAAGGTTACGTTCTAAACGCTCACGGAAAATATCTTTATCCAAAAGATCTGCGATACGAATTCCCACACGAGCAGCCTTGTCCATATAAGCTGGACCAATTCCCTTAATTGTAGTCCCAATCTTATTGTCACCTTTAGCTTCTTCTTGCAAACGATCCAACTCGATATGATAAGGCAAAATAACATGCGCACGATCAGAAATACGCAAATTATCAGTTGTTACACCTTCCTCATGAAGATAGCTCAACTCTTTCACAAGAGATTTAGGATTTACAACCATACCGTTCCCGATAACAGAGATTTTTTCAGGGAAGAAAATCCCAGATGGAATCAAGTGCAACTTAAATTTCTTACCATCAATCACAATCGTGTGACCTGCATTATCACCACCTTGGTAACGTGCAATCACTTCTGCATTCGCTGAAAGGAAGTCTGTAATCTTCCCTTTACCTTCATCACCCCATTGGGTACCTACAACAACAACTGAAGTCATAATCTTGTCTGAGCCCTCAGGCTCTTCCTTTCTCACATACATGGCAGGAATCTCACCTGCAATTATATCTTACAATTTATTATAAGAAAAAATCGCCTTTTTATCAAGAAGAAACAATAGAAAGATTTGCTATTTCCAACTATTAAAAAATGATTTAGAAAAATTACCAGCTATTTATTGTTATATTGCCATGAAAAAGTAAGTTTGTTCGGAAATTTACTAAAATTACCTCAACAAGAAATAAAACCCCGATTCATTACCATCTTTTCAAGATAAAAACGATAAGCAACACGATAATGGTAAACAATAAAATCCCGATGGCGCACAATACGATATCGGACAAGATAATAAATCAAAAACTTAAAATGAACATGTTCCCAATCAAAATTATCACCGAAGGACATACCATACTCTTCTTCAATATTTCTATAAAAATCCGTCATCTGCTCATAAATCTCTTGTAACATAAGCCTATACCCCTTTACTTTTTATAAGCTTATTCTAACAAAAAATTTTACACATTCACTATCAATTCCTGAATTGCTTAAAAACCAACCTCAAAAAGATAACAAATAGGAAAAGTTGACAGAATAGGAACAAATTTACTACCTAAATTAGACTATTATAGATCTTATTAACTGTGTTAAATACTAAAAGAGACTGAGGCAAAAATCTTAAATTAAGAAAAACGCATAGCATCAGATTGTACTGACCCCAATCTGTATTGCACAGGGCTAAGTCCTTTTAGTTTTACCTTAATTCGTTTGTTGTTGTAGTAATCAATATAGTCTACAATGGCTTGTTCCAATTGCTTAAGCGACTGAAACGACTTCTCATAACCGTAAAACATCTCCGATTTCAGAATCCCAAAGAAGGACTCCATCATACCGTTGTCTGGGCTGTTACCCTTGCGCGACATGGATGCTTGAATTCCCTTACTCTCTAGGAACCGATGATAAGAATCATGTTGATATTGCCAGCCTTGATCACTATGGAGAATCGTATTCTCGTAGTGCTTCTCTGTGAATGCCTGTTCCAACATGGTTTTTACTTGTGTTAAGTTGGGTGAAGTTGAAAGATTATAGGCAATAATTTCGCTATTAAAGCCATCTAAAACTGGTGATAAGTAAAGCTTTTGAGTACTTGCTGGAATGGCAAATTCTGTCACATCTGTGTAGCACTTTTCCATTGTTTTAGAGCCTTCAAATTGACGTTGAATGAGATTATCTGCCTTCTTACCATGAGAAGAATATTTTCGTTTCTGTCGCATTTTAGCTTGTAAATTGAGTACTTTCATCAAGCGTTGAACTCTTTTCTGATTTACCAGATAACCACGATTTCTTAGTTCTAAATGAATCCGACGATAACCATAATTTCCCTTGTGTTCGATAAAAATAGATTGAATTTCAGCTTTAAGCTCTTGGTCCTTATCTGGTTTGTCTAGCTGTTTCAAGTGATAGTAGTAAGTCGAACGAGCTAGTTTAATGGCTTTTAGAAGAATATCTAACGAAAACTCAGTCATTAATTCTTGAACAATTTCGGTCTTTCTTCTTTCTCTTTTTTTTTTCCTTCAATCGGAGTTCTCTCAACTTTTTTAGAATGGCATTCTCCGCTCTCAGGTAGTCATTTTCTGCTTGAAGACGTTCTAATTCTGTCCTCTCTTCAGGTCTCTTTTTTGGCTTACGTCCCATTTTAGGTACTCTCCCTCTTGTTTTCTCAACAATAGTATACCCGTTTTTCTTATATTGTGCCAGCCAATTCGAAAGTAATCCACTACTTAGAAGAGCATAATCCAGAGACGCCCTAATTTGTGAATGCCCCTCAAGAAGAACTTTATCAATGATCTCTTGTTTTAAATCAGGAGAATAGTAACGATTTTTTCCTTTTTTGACGAACTCTATTCCGTAACGATCTATCAATTTAATCATATACCTAAGATTAGAATTGTTTATCCCAAATTTATTTGAAAGCTTCTATAAGCTATAGCCTTGTTTTCTAAGTTCATAGATCTGAACTTTATCATCATATGTTAATTTCATAATAAAAACACCCCAAAAGTTAGATTTTTCAGACTGTTTTTAAAATCTTTCTCAAGGACAAATATAAAATCGTCAACACTTTGAAAACTTCAAAAAAGGATTTTCATCGCTCTAAACATCAAAAAAGAAAGGACTAAATTTGTCCTTTCTAGATATTACCTTTTCTTCAATCCACTACAGTTGACAGAGAGCCTATTTTTATGTTCACGAAAATAAAAAAAGAGGACTAAACCTCTCTTAATTAACTACTCCGCCAGTAGGACTCGAACCTACGACATCATGATTAACAGTCATGCGCTACTACCAACTGAGCTATGGCGGATTAAAGCTAAGCGACTTCCATATCTCACAGGGGGCAACCCCCAACTACTTCCGGCGTTCTAGGGCTTAACTTCTGTGTTCGGCATGGGTACAGGTGTATCTCCTAGGCTATCGTCACTTAACTCTGAGTAATACCTACTCAAAATTGAATATCTATTCAAACCAAGAAAACCGTTCGCTTTCATATTCTCAGTTACTTTGGATAAGTCCTCGAGCTATTAGTATTAGTCCGCTACATGTGTCGCCACACTTCCACTTCTAACCTATCTACCTGATCATCTCTCAGGGCTCTTACTGATATAAAATCATGGGAAATCTCATCTTGAGGTGGGTTTCACACTTAGATGCTTTCAGCGTTTATCCCTTCCCTACATAGCTACCCAGCGATGCCTTTGGCAAGACAACTGGTACACCAGCGGTAAGTCCACTCTGGTCCTCTCGTACTAGGAGCAGATCCTCTCAAATTTCCTACGCCCGCGACGGATAGGGACCGAACTGTCTCACGACGTTCTGAACCCAGCTCGCGTGCCGCTTTAATGGGCGAACAGCCCAACCCTTGGGACCGACTACAGCCCCAGGATGCGACGAGCCGACATCGAGGTGCCAAACCTCCCCGTCGATGTGAACTCTTGGGGGAGATAAGCCTGTTATCCCCAGGGTAGCTTTTATCCGTTGAGCGATGGCCCTTCCATACGGAACCACCGGATCACTAAGCCCGACTTTCGTCCCTGCTCGAGTTGTAGCTCTCGCAGTCAAGCTCCCTTATACCTTTACACTCTGCGAATGATTTCCAACCATTCTGAGGGAACCTTTGGGCGCCTCCGTTACCTTTTAGGAGGCGACCGCCCCAGTCAAACTGCCCGTCAGACACTGTCTCCGATAGGGATCACCTATCCGGGTTAGAGTGGCCATAACACAAGGGTAGTATCCCAACAACGTCTCCTTCGAAACTGGCGTCCCGATCTCATAGACTCCTACCTATCCTGTACATGTGGTACAGACACTCAATATCAAACTGCAGTAAAGCTCCATGGGGTCTTTCCGTCCTGTCGCGGGTAACCTGCATCTTCACAGGTACTAAAATTTCACCGAGTCTCTCGTTGAGACAGTGCCCAAATCATTACGCCTTTCGTGCGGGTCGGAACTTACCCGACAAGGAATTTCGCTACCTTAGGACCGTTATAGTTACGGCCGCCGTTTACTGGGGCTTCAATTCATACCTTCGCTTACGCTAAGCACTCCTCTTAACCTTCCAGCACCGGGCAGGCGTCACCCCCTATACATCATCTTACGATTTAGCAGAGAGCTGTGTTTTTGATAAACAGTTGCTTGGGCCTATTCACTGCGGCTGACGTAAAGTCAGCACCCCTTCTCCCGAAGTTACGGGGTCATTTTGCCGAGTTCCTTAACGAGAGTTCTCTCGCTCACCTGAGGCTACTCGCCTCGACTACCTGTGTCGGTTTGCGGTACGGGTAGAGTATGTTTAAACGCTAGAAGCTTTTCTTGGCAGTGTGACGTCACTAACTTCGCTACTAAACTTCGCTCCCCATCACAGCTCAATGTTATAGAACTAAGCATTTGACTCAGTTCACACCTCACTGCTTAGACAGACACTTCCAATCGTCTGCTTTAGTTAGCCTACTGCGTCCCTCCATCACTACATACTCTAGTACAGGAATATCAACCTGTTGTCCATCGGATACACCTTTCGGTCTCTCCTTAGGTCCCGACTAACCCAGGGCGGACGAGCCTTCCCCTGGAAACCTTAGTCTTACGGTGGACAGGATTCTCACCTGTCTTTCGCTACTCATACCGGCATTCTCACTTCTATGCGTTCCAGCACTCCTCACGGTATACCTTCATCACACATAGAACGCTCTCCTACCATACCTATAAAGGTATCCACAGCTTCGGTAAATTGTTTTAGCCCCGGTACATTTTCGGCGCAGGGTCACTCGACTAGTGAGCTATTACGCACTCTTTGAATGAATAGCTGCTTCTAAGCTAACATCCTAGTTGTCTGTGCAACCCCACATCCTTTTCCACTTAACAATTATTTTGGGACCTTAGCTGGTGGTCTGGGCTGTTTCCCTTTCGACTACGGATCTTAGCACTCGCAGTCTGACTGCCGACCATAATTCATTGGCATTCGGAGTTTATCTGAGATTGGTAATCCGGGATGGACCCCTCACCCAAACAGTGCTCTACCTCCAAGAATCTTAATGTCGACGCTAGCCCTAAAGCTATTTCGGAGAGAACCAGCTATCTCCAAGTTCGTTTGGAATTTCTCCGCTACCCACAAGTCATCCAAGCACTTTTCAACGTGCCCTGGTTCGGTCCTCCAGTGCGTCTTACCGCACCTTCAACCTGCTCATGGGTAGGTCACATGGTTTCGGGTCTACGTCATGATACTAAGGCGCCCTATTCAGACTCGGTTTCCCTACGGCTCCGTCTCTTCAACTTAACCTCGCATCATAACGTAACTCGCCGGTTCATTCTACAAAAGGCACGCTCTCACCCATTAACGGGCTCGAACTTGTTGTAGGCACACGGTTTCAGGTTCTATTTCACTCCCCTCCCGGGGTGCTTTTCACCTTTCCCTCACGGTACTGGTTCACTATCGGTCACTAGGGAGTATTTAGGGTTGGGAGATGGTCCTCCCAGATTCCGACGGGATTTCACGTGTCCCGCCGTACTCAGGATACTGCTAGGTACAAAGACTATTTTAAATACGAGGCTATTACTCTCTTTGGCTGATCTTCCCAAATCATTCTTCTATAATCTTTGAGTCCACATTGCAGTCCTACAACCCCGAAGAGTAAACTCTCCGGTTTGCCCTCCTGCCGTTTCGCTCGCCGCTACTAAGGCAATCGCTTTTGCTTTCTCTTCCTGCAGCTACTTAGATGTTTCAGTTCACTGCGTCTTCCTCCTCACATCCTTAACAGATGCGGGTAACAGGTAGTACCTGTTGGGTTCCCCCATTCGGAAATCCCTGGATCATCGCTTACTTACAGCTACCCAAGGCATATCGTCGTTTGTCACGTCCTTCTTCGGCTCCTAGTGCCAAGGCATCCACCGTGCGCCCTTATTAACTTAACCTTATTTTTGACCTTTCAGTCATAAACTCTTTTAATACTACAGCGTTTCGGTTTATTTTCTTGTTACTATTTGATATAGATATTCAATTTTCAATGTGCATTACTTGGTGATCTCTCACCAATGGAGCCTAGCGGGATCGAACCGCTGACCTCCTGCGTGCAAAGCAGGCGCTCTCCCAGCTGAGCTAAGGCCCCACAAGACCTCTCAAGACTAAACAAGACCAATGCGCAGTTCCTTATCCTTAGAAAGGAGGTGATCCAGCCGCACCTTCCGATACGGCTACCTTGTTACGACTTCACCCCAATCATCTATCCCACCTTAGGCGGCTGGCTCCTAAAAGGTTACCTCACCGACTTCGGGTGTTACAAACTCTCGTGGTGTGACGGGCGGTGTGTACAAGGCCCGGGAACGTATTCACCGCGGCGTGCTGATCCGCGATTACTAGCGATTCCGACTTCATGTAGGCGAGTTGCAGCCTACAATCCGAACTGAGACTGGCTTTAAGAGATTAGCTTGCCGTCACCGGCTTGCGACTCGTTGTACCAGCCATTGTAGCACGTGTGTAGCCCAGGTCATAAGGGGCATGATGATTTGACGTCATCCCCACCTTCCTCCGGTTTATTACCGGCAGTCTCGCTAGAGTGCCCAACTGAATGATGGCAACTAACAATAGGGGTTGCGCTCGTTGCGGGACTTAACCCAACATCTCACGACACGAGCTGACGACAACCATGCACCACCTGTCACCTCTGTCCCGAAGGAAAACTCTATCTCTAGAGCGGTCAGAGGGATGTCAAGACCTGGTAAGGTTCTTCGCGTTGCTTCGAATTAAACCACATGCTCCACCGCTTGTGCGGGCCCCCGTCAATTCCTTTGAGTTTCAACCTTGCGGTCGTACTCCCCAGGCGGAGTGCTTAATGCGTTAGCTACGGCACTAAACCCCGGAAAGGGTCTAACACCTAGCACTCATCGTTTACGGCGTGGACTACCAGGGTATCTAATCCTGTTTGCTCCCCACGCTTTCGAGCCTCAGCGTCAGTTACAAGCCAGAGAGCCGCTTTCGCCACCGGTGTTCCTCCATATATCTACGCATTTCACCGCTACACATGGAATTCCACTCTCCCCTCTTGCACTCAAGTTAAACAGTTTCCAAAGCGTACTATGGTTAAGCCACAGCCTTTAACTTCAGACTTATCTAACCGCCTGCGCTCGCTTTACGCCCAATAAATCCGGACAACGCTCGGGACCTACGTATTACCGCGGCTGCTGGCACGTAGTTAGCCGTCCCTTTCTGGTAAGATACCGTCACAGTGTGAACTTTCCACTCTCACACTCGTTCTTCTCTTACAACAGAGCTTTACGATCCGAAAACCTTCTTCACTCACGCGGCGTTGCTCGGTCAGACTTCCGTCCATTGCCGAAGATTCCCTACTGCTGCCTCCCGTAGGAGTCTGGGCCGTGTCTCAGTCCCAGTGTGGCCGATCACCCTCTCAGGTCGGCTATGTATCGTCGCCTTGGTGAGCCGTTACCCCACCAACTAGCTAATACAACGCAGGTCCATCTGGTAGTGATGCAATTGCACCTTTTAAGCAAATGTCATGCAACATCTACTCTTATGCGGTATTAGCTATCGTTTCCAATAGTTATCCCCCGCTACCAGGCAGGTTACCTACGCGTTACTCACCCGTTCGCAACTCATCCAGAGAAGCAAGCTCCTCCTTCAGCGTTCTACTTGCATGTATTAGGCACGCCGCCAGCGTTCGTCCTGAGCCAGGATCAAACTCTCATTAAAAGTTTGAGTTCTCACTCATTTCTGTCACTGACAGATTTATTGTTTTTTTCATTGTTCAGTACTACAACCTTAGTTGTAGTGCCCTGCACATTGGTTCGTCTTGTTCAGTTTTCAAAGGTCTTTGTCACTCGCTTCTCTCAAGTGACAACTATATTAGTATATCACAGCCGCTTTCGCTTGTCAACACTTTTTTGAAACTTTTTTAAAAATTTTTCATCAAGTGCCTCAACCACAACATACCATAGTCCGTACGGGATTCGAACCCGTGTTACCGCCGTGAAAAGGCGGTGTCTTAACCCCTTGACCAACGGACCTGAGTTATTTTCAACTCTTACTATTATACAGACTTTTTCTGACTTGTCAACTACTTTTTTTATCTTTTTTCATTTTTTGCATGGCTTCCTAGTATGTACGGATGTCAAACTCTTTAAATACAATACGTAAGTCTCTTAATACTCTTTGACGACCTCGGAAGCGTTCATTTCTTAAGACGCGTTCTAACTCTTCTTGTTTGTCTTTACTTTGTTTGTTTCTATAGTCTCTTAGTGTCTCATGAAAGAGATAATACTCATCTAGCCACAGACCTCCCTCGCTTATACGATGACTGATCTCACCTACTTCTTCATAAGGTTCTTTATCATATCTACGCTTCTGGCTTTCTTGTTTACGGATATGATCTAAAATTCGATTACGGAATTTAGTTTTGAAGTATTTACGTAAACGAGGAATATCTTCTACTAGATCTTCTTCTCTACTAATCAATTCATGTAAGCAAATCATCCCCTCTTGGTCCCAATCCGATAGATCCCATAAATGAAGGTAATATTCATTTCTACACTTATATACAATCCCCTGGACTTCTTTATACAATTCTTTAAACATAACGTCCCCCTTTCTAGATACAGTTTAACAGATTCAGAAACACTTTTGTCCCATTTCCTCCGTTCTGTCCCCTTTATCTCCTCAACTGCACAAAAAAGAGAGGGCATGCCTCTCTCAGGGTTATTTTTCGTCATTCATTTTTGACTTCACTTCATCATAAGATAATGCATGTGATTCCTCTTCTACTGTTTCAGGCATCTTTCCTGTTTCGTAAAGAGATTTAATTTGCGTACTATCCAATGTTTCGTATTTCAATAATGCTTCAGCAATCAATTTGTGTGTTTCACGATTTGATTGGATGATTTCAGCAGCTTTATTTCGTGCTTCATTTAATAATGAACGAACCTCTTCGTCAATTTCATAAGCTGTTTGTTCTGAAATTGATTTTTGAGGACTCTGTGCACCAAACATAGCATGGTTTCCTTCATATTGTACTGGGCCAAGTTTTTCAC
This sequence comes from Streptococcus mitis, assembly GCF_016658865.1. NCBI lineage: Bacteria > Bacillati > Bacillota > Bacilli > Lactobacillales > Streptococcaceae > Streptococcus > Streptococcus mitis. Next base: position 13,950 of record NZ_CP067992.1, on the reverse strand, counting down.
TCATACCGTACTCTGTAACCATTGCACGCGCCATTTGCGTCGCTTGTTCAAAGTCGTTTGAAGCTCCTGTAGTTTGGACATTAAAGATAATTTCTTCAGCTACACGTCCACCCATCAAGCCAGCCAATTGCTCTTTCATATCTTCTTTAGATAGAAGCATTTGATCTTCCTTAGGAAGTGCAATCATGTAACCACCTGCACGACCTCTTGGTACAATTGTAACCTTATGAACAACACGGGCATTCGATAAGACTAGACCAACAATGGTATGTCCAGCCTCATGGTAGGCAACCAATTCACGTTCTTTTTGTGAAACTGTCTTATCTTTCTTAGAAGGACCAGCAATAACTCTGTCTTCTGCTTCATCAATATCTGAAGCATCAATTATCGATTTATTGCGACGAGCAGCAACTAGAGCAGCTTCATTCAAGACATTCTCTAAATCTGCTCCAACAAAACCTGGGGTTTGTTGGGCAACTAATTTCAAATCAACATCTTCTGCTAAAGGCTTGTTCTTAGCATGAACTTTCAAGATTGCTTCACGACCTTTAACATCAGGGCGACCAACCAATACTTTTCTATCAAAACGTCCTGGACGCAAAAGGGCAGGGTCAAGTACATCTGAACGGTTTGTCGCAGCGATGACAATAATTCCTTCATTTCCCTCAAAACCGTCCATCTCAATCAAAAGTTGGTTCAAGGTTTGTTCACGTTCGTCATTTCCTCCGCCAAGACCAACTCCACGTTGACGTCCAACAGCATCAATTTCATCGATAAAGATAATAGCTGGTGCTGCTTTTTTGGCATCTTCAAAAAGAGAACGGACACGACTAGCTCCAACTCCGACAAACATTTCTACAAAGTCAGAACCTGAGATACTAAAGAATGGAACACCTGCTTCTCCGGCGACTGCCTTAGCAAGCAAAGTCTTACCTGTTCCCGGAGGTCCCTCTAGAAGGACACCTGCTGGAATACGGGCTCCAAGTTTTGTAAATCGTTTTGGATCTTTTAAGAATTCAACAACTTCAACTAGTTCTTGTTTTTCTTCCTCAGCTCCAGCAACATCTGAAAATCTTACTTTAATATCTTCTTTATTTGCAGCTTTAGCCTTACTACGTCCAAAACTCATCGGGTTACGGCTATTATTTCCTCCCATATTTCCCATCATCGAGAAGAGGAAGAAGAAGAGGATACCGAATGGCACAATGGATACAAGAATATTAATCCACATACCACTTGAACTTTCATGCTTAATAGTTACTTCCGCTTTATGGTCAGAAGCAAGCTTTTGCAATTCTGATACTGTAGTATCTGAAGGAAGAATAATACTTGAAAATTTTTCTACTGTTGTAGCAGAAGGAGAAAAGAACTGGATACCTGTTTCTTCTTTACTTGTTTTAGGATTTTTATAAACACCTGAAACTTCGATAACACTGCCATTTGGTTGGTAAGTCAATTCTTTTACATTGTCATCGGTAATTTCTTTTACCAATTCTGTATAATTAATTTGCTCACTTTTCCCTGCAACACTACCTGTACTAAAATACTGGTAACCTGTAACTAGGAAAAAAATAAGTAATAACCATAGAAAAGGATTTTTAATTAAACCATTATTTTGTTTTTTCATTAAAAATTGTTCTTTCTAATTTGAATACACTTCTTCTTTCAATACTCCAACATAAGGAAGGTTACGATAATTTTCTTTGTAGTCTAAACCATAACCTACTACAAACTCATTTGGAATAGTAAAGCAGGTATAGTCAGCTTCAATTTCTACAACACGTCCCTCTGGTTTATCCAACAAGGTTGCAATCTTAACAGAAGCTGCATCTCTTGCAATAAACATATCTCGCAAATTCTTCAAAGTTTGACCTGTATCAATGATATCTTCTACAAATAGAACATGTCTTCCTTTGATATCTTGAGTCACATCTTGTTTAATATTGATAACACCACTACTTGCTGTTCCACCATGGTAGCTAGAAACCATCATAAAGTCCATTTCAATATGTGTATCAATATGTTTGACCAATTCAGCCATAAAAGGAATAGATCCTTTTAAAATCCCAATTAAAATCGGATTTTTTCCTGCATAGTCCTTGGTTAATTGAGCACCTAATTTTTTAGCCGCTTCTGTAATTTCATCGTGTGAAACGAGGATTTTTTTAATATCGTTTTCTAACATTTTTTTTACCTATCTATTTTTTCTATATAAAGTACAGTGTTCATTATATCATTTTTCGTGTTTTTACTCAAATTACTGGTCGCAATTCCCAAAATTGAGACAATTTCACCAAATTGCTCAATAATCAGAGCTGATTTTCGCTTTTCCATAGGGATTTTCAAATCAATAAATAGACGTCTGAGTTTTTTTCTATGCCCATTTTGAATCAAAAAATCTCCTGTTTTTCGATGACGAATGTGTATGGATGTTTCCCGTGAAACAGGTACCTGCTGAATTAATTCACCTTCTAAAGGAAGTCCAAAGGAAAATAAATAACCTTGGTAAGATACCTGATTTTGATAGTGTAACACAAGTTCATCTTCCTTTTCATCAGACTGAGGACTGATTTTACAAATCTGAAACTGTTGGTACTCTTTTATCAATTCATAGCCATTTTTAAGCGGATGACGATACTGGCTTTTAGATTTTAAAATCTGTCGAACTTCATCAAACTGAGCTTTTGTAAGATTCAAATCTGGAAAACGACTGATATAGTTTTGAAGTAAAACCTTTTGTGTAGACTGAGAAAAAGTAAAGAGTTGCTCTAAGTCCTCCACATCAACATCTTTTGATAATTCAGTTATTGCCAACTCATAGTCTCTAACCTCATTACCTAATTCTAATATAGAATCTCTAAAGCAGGGATTTTCCTTCTCTAACTCTGGTAAGTAAAGATTTCTCGTTCGATTTCGAAAGTAATTATTCTCATTATTTGTTTTATCATCAAAATGAAAAATTGGTGGAAAATCCTTTTTATGAAAGTGTAGTAAAGGACGGATAATTTCAATGTCTCCTACTAATTGCTTTTCTTTAATTCCTGATAAATACCGTAATCGACTACCTCGAATCAAACGCATAAAAATCGTTTCAACCTGATCATCTGCATGATGTGCCGTAACCAAAGCTGTTGCTCCAGTTTCTTTCATAACCTCTTGAAAAAAATCATAACGAAAATTTCGAGCACGCGCTTCAGAAAATTCTCCTGAAAAATTGCTGATATAAATAGGAAGCTCTGCTTCAGCAGCCAACTTCCTTAATTCCTGTTCTTCCCAATCTGATTCTACTCTCTGCTTATGATTAACATGAGCTAGAATCAATTCAATTTCTAACTCTTTTTGATACGTAGATAATACCTTAAATAGAAACATAGAATCTAATCCACCAGAAAGAGCTAGCACCACCTTAGTATGCTTTTTGAAATATCCCTTCTTGAGAAAATGATTTAAAAAATCTTGTTCCCTCATTTTAGAACCTCATAAACATCCTTGGCTATCTTAGAAATCGTATCATAATCAGAATTTTTAGTGAAAATAGAAAGAATAAATGGAGAATCTGCATAGACAACACCTGTATCATGCTTAAATTCATCCGCATCTCCAATTTTATGAGCTACTTTAACAGAAACACTTTTGGCAATTCTCTCATTATCAAAATCTGTTTTAGTCAAAGAATCCAATACAAATCCATTTTGGTTATAAATAGCTTCCATGACTTTCCCAGCCATTTTAGAAGAAATCAATTTTTCTTTTGGATCCCAATCATCTCCCATAATAGCAGACGTCTTGGATTTGAATATAGCATCAGATTGATTTGAAATGTAATATCCCAATAGATTATGAGCTACATTATCCGATTCTTTAGATACTTTTGTGATTAAGTCCTTTATAGAATACTCTTTATTATCCTCTTTTTTAGGGAGACTACCACTTCCCTCTGGTTTATAAGAACCTGGAAAATCATTAACTGCTGATACGTATTTTACAGTCGTGTCTAACTGATAAAGACCCTCATTTATTTTTTCTTGCGTATAGTAGAGATAAGGTAATTTTAAAATGCTAGCTGCATACATCTTTTCATCTTGATTGATACCAGCTTCTTTTCCAGTAGTCAGTTGCTTAACATAAATAGAGAAAGAAGTTTTCTGATATTTTTCAGATAATATTTCTTGCACTTTATTCATCCGATTATCTTCTTCAGAAGTTAATTCCTTATCTACCCATCCAGCCTGATCAATATGTAGAAATTCTTTTCCTTCTATAAACATTGTCTTATCGATTGACACCTGAGAAAAAGCTGATAAGGATGATTTCACTTCTTTTAAATCATAAGGGCTGTTATACAGTTTAAAATCAGATTCTAACCATACTTTTTTTATTGTTGGAGTTACTTCTGACTGATCGTATAAAAATCGTTTGTCCGCAGCAATAAATTGATGATTGGATAACTTAAATACTGGAATTCCTTGTTTATTTAAGCGCCACTCGGTTATTTGGAAACTTGTTTTTGGAGTTAATTTTCCAGATTCTACAACTAAATCTTCATTCGCATAAACAGGAACCTCTCCATAAACCATGGGAGAACTTAATTTTTCTCTAAAATAAATACCAAAGTCAGATTGTGAAAGGTAATAAATTTCTTTCGAAGTATATACAACTTCTTTTTCTGTGCTAACGACTTTTGAAACTGTCAAAAAACTTGGTAGCAACAAAATAATTAAGAATTTACGCATTCTTCCTTTCCTTTTCTTCTTGTAAACGCAATAGTTGATTTTTATCAGACAACTCTTCTAGTTTTTCATCCGATAGACTCAAAAATTGCTCAATTACGTCTAATAAATTTTCCATTTCATCACCTTGGAAGCAAGTCAGGAATCGTATAAACAGCTTCCCGATTCTTAGAATAATAATATTTTGCACGCATGTATTTAGCAGCGTAATCTTCATCTTTCAACTTTGTAGCAAAAGCTGTCTCTTTCTCCTTTTCCTCACTCAAGGTTTGATACTGAGTTTGCAAGTCTGATAACTGTTGACGTCTTTGGAGTAATTGGTGATAACTTTGAGCAAGATTATAAGTTGGTAAAATGAACAATAAAATCATCAAAATAAGAACCCAACCCATGAAACGATTACGTTTTTGTCGTTCCTTCATCAGATAGCGACGACGTTGATGTTCATTTTGAATAAAAGAATTATTCAATTGTACGATATTTTTAGACATTTTCTTCTACCCGTGTTTCACTGATAATTTCATACATGCCTGCTGCATCTTCTTTTTTTGTACTATCTTTCATCTCCAGTACTTTTACAAGTAGCAACTTATTGCCAAATCGAATTTCAACTTGGTCATTAACTTTCAAATCCGTTGAACTTTTGGCCAAGATTCCATTTACCTTGATTCTGCCTTTATCTGCTACTTCTTTTGCGACTGTACGACGCTTGATAATTCTTGATACTTTTAAATATTTGTCTAATCTCATTTTTATTACCTCAAATTATTATTGTACCATTTTTCTCCCCTTTATAGAAGAAAAATGTTAAAGGGAATTGCCTTCTTTCGACACTTTTATCTCTAATAAACTTTCTCCAAAAATGAGCAGACCTTCTAAAATTTCATAGTCCTTCTTGTTTCGAACATCAAATACAACTTCCATTAATCCCTTATTCTCAGCTATAGCTGCTTTTAAGTTCGTTGCGGATAAAGCTTTAAAATAATCTTGAGCCAAGAACAGTCGCTGAGTAATTTTTTCAAATTGAACTGTAATCTTATTTTCTTTTCGTTCCACACGTTGAACAAAGACCTTATCAAGATAAGACTTAACCAAACCAATCTCTAAAAGATAGGCTACCACGTCTGGGTACTCTCCAAATCGGTCCATCAACTCTTCTTGTAATTCTTCGTAGTTGACACGGTTGTCAATTTGACGAATTTTCTTGTAAATTTCAATCTTATGTCGTTGATCAGAAATATAAGTATCAGGAAGATAGGCATCAATTTGTAAAATCAATTCGGTATTTCCTTTGATTTTTGTGTTCCCATTACCATGTCGTTTAGCAATAGCTTCCTCCAATAACTGCGAATACAATTCAAAACCAACAGAATCAATGAAACCAGACTGAGATTTTCCTAAAAGATTTCCTGCTCCACGAATCGAAAGATCTCGCATTGCAATCTTAAATCCAGAGCCCAATTCTGTAAATCCTTTAATCGCTTCTAATCTCTTCTCGGAGACTTCACTGATTGATTTTTCTGGACGATACATGAGATAGGCATAAGCAATACGATTACTACGACCGACTCTTCCTCTTAACTGATACAAGGTTGACAAGCCCATATGGTCCGCATTTTCAATAAATAAAGTATTGGCATTTGGAATGTCCACCCCTGTCTCAATAATGGTAGTCGTCACTAAAATATCATACTGACCTTCAATGAAATCCAGTAGAGTATTTTCTAACTGAATCTCACTCATTTGCCCATGAACATACCCAATCGAAGCCTCTGGAATCAAGTCCTGTAATTCGGAAACCTTCTGATCAATCGTGTCAACTTTATTGTAAAGATAGTAAACTTGACCTCCACGCTCCATTTCACGCAAGACAGCATCACGAATCACACTATCATTCTTTTCTAAAACATAGGTTTGCACTGGATAGCGATTAGTCGGCGGAGTTGCAATAACAGACAGATCTCTGATTCCCAGCATAGACATATGAAGGGTACGAGGAATTGGCGTTGCTGTCAAGGTTAGGACATCCACTTGTTTTTTCAATTCTTTCAATGTTTCCTTATGCTTGACACCAAATCGCTGTTCCTCATCAATAATCATCAAGCCCAAATCAGCAAACACAACATCTTTTGATAAAACACGATGTGTTCCAATCAAAATATCAACTTGACCGTTTTTCAATTTTTCAAGTGTTTCAGTCTGCTCTTTTTTACTTCTAAAGCGACTCAATACATCAATATTAACTGCAAAATTTTGGAATCGTTCCTTAAAATTCGTATAGTGCTGTTGAGCTAAAACCGTCGTCGGAACGAGAACGACAACCTGTTTGTGATCATTGACTGCCTTAAAGGCTGCACGCATAGCAACTTCAGTCTTTCCAAAACCAACATCCCCAACTAAAAGTCGATCCATTGGTTGAGAAGCCTGCATATCTCTCTTGATTTCCTCAACACTACGAAGTTGATCATCCGTTTCAACATAAGGGAAGGCATCATCAAAAGCATGTTGATCCTCATCATCAGCTGAGAAAGCAAAACCCTTCAACTGACTGCGTTCAGAATAAAGTTTAATTAAATCGTCAGCTATATCCTCTACTTGGTTCTTAACTTTTTGCTTGGCTTTTTTGAAATGACCGTCATTTAATTTATTGAGTTTAGGAGCTTTCCCATCACTTGAAACATATTTGGACAGTAGATGAATCTGTTCCACTGGGATAGAGATTTGATCCCCGTTTTGGTATTGAACACTAACATAATCACGGTGAATCCCTTTGATTTCAATTGTTTCAATCCCTAGATATTGACCAATCCCATGGATATGATGGACAACGTAGTCCCCTTTTTCAAGTTCATTGTAATCTTTTAATCTCTCTGCATTCGAAACATGTTGTCTTCGAAAACGACGTTTCAATTTCTTTTGAAAAATCTCATGTTCAGTTATCAATAAAATCTTTTCATCTACAAAATGAAAACCATGTCTAAGATTACCCTCGATTAAGTTTACAGATTCTTTACAGATACTTGACTTATCTCTGGAATCTAATTTAATCTGATATTCCTCTAAAACATCCTCCAATGTTTTACTTCCCATTGAATTGCTAGACTGAAGAATAATAGTGTAATTCATTTTTTTGTATCGCTCAATTTCTTCTTTTAGAAAAGAAAATTGATTGAAAAACTCTTGCATGGGATATTGATTAAATTGATAAATTTGATCAAACTTGAGATTTCCTAACCCCTTTTGCAGGTTAGAGAAAAAGGTAACCGGACTCTGTTTTTTATAGATTTGCTCTGTATCAGCAAAATACTGCATCTCAGAAAATGCTTTACTGTTCTGTAATTCTTCTGTAAAGTATTGTGCTAATTCTCTTTCAAAGACTTCATACTGATTCATTAATTTTTGATAATCATCAAAGAATACTGGAGTATTTTTTTCAATATAGTCAAAAACAGTCCATGTCTTGTCATAACACAAAGATAAAAACTTCCTAGAATCTAAATGAATTTTTTTTTGATGAAAACTTGAAAGAATTTCTTCTAAGTATGATTTTAAAATAGGTGATAACGTTTTTGAAATTTGTTTTTCTAAAGCTGACTGTCCTCGTTGATAATCCTTTTCTCTCAAAAGTATGTCGCTAGCTGGAAAGATTGTGAGTTCTGTCTGATTTTCTTTCGATAATTGTGTTTCGACTTCAAATGACCTAATACCATCGACTTCATCACCAAAAAACTCAATTCGGCAAGGTTCTAACTGGGATATTTCAAAAATATCTAAAATATCTCCTCGCAGACTAAATTCGCCTTGAGTTTGTACTTGTGTAACTTTTCGATAGCCTATCTCTTTTAACTGATGGATAAGTGCGTGTTGGTCATATTCTTCACCAACTGTTATTTTTACAATACTATCTTTGAATATATTGGGAGACGGTAAAATCAATCGACTTGCTGCGATATTACAAACTAAAATCCCTTTCTTAGATGAATCAGTCAAAAAACGCAAAGCTTCAACCCGTGAAATGATTTTTTCTTGTGAAGACATCAAAAACTCGACCATAGGGGAGTCATCTACCAAAAATGGATAGACAAGTTCCTCACCCAAGATAGATAGAAGATCACTAACAATTCCTTCTGCTTCTCCATAAGTTGACGTCAATAACACAATCTTATCTTCTTTGTCTAGACTACTTGCAATTGCAAGAGCCTTAGTAGACGTTGATAAACCTAGTATTAGTTGTCTTTTCTTATCTGTCAGATTTTGATGCCATTTTTTAATCTGATCATTTTCTGAGAATAAATATAATAAGGTAACCATTTATCCGTTATACCTCTGCATCGTTTTTTCAAAGTTTTTCTCTTGTAAATAGTAGTTTACAGAGTCGTCAACTTTGTCAATAGACTGTAAAATACCAATATAATCATCCTTGTTAAAGGTACTCAAAACATGGTGAACAACTGACATTCCATTTTTAGGTCGTCCGATTCCAATCTTAACACGATTAAAGACCTGAGTCCCTATATGTTGAATAATAGATTTAATACCATTATGACCACCTGCTGAACCTTTTGCTCTTAAACGAATTTTCCCAACTTCCATGTCAAGGTCATCGTAAATAACGAGTAAATCTTCAATATCCAAACCATAATAAGTCAATAAAGCATGGACCGCTTTTCCACTTTCATTCATAAATGTCGTTGGTTTGACAAGATAAATTTTTTCTCCATTTAGGAAAAATGATGCTAGATCAGCTTGAAATATCTTATCGTGTGTAAATGTGACATTCTGTTTTTTCGCTAGTTGGTCAATCAACATAAAACCAACATTGTGTTTTGTTTCAAAATATTTATCCCCTGGATTTCCTAATCCTACAAGTAATTTGGTCATTTATTTTTCCTTTCAAAAGCCAAAAGGGTTGGAATTTTTTTCCAACCTAATTGACACTATTTATTAAATTTCTTATACATTAAAGCGGAATTCCATGATATCGCCATCTTGAACGATATATTCTTTTCCTTCTTCACGCAAACGTCCAGCCTCTTTTACGGCCTTTTCAGATCCGTATTTCACTAGATCCTCATATGACATGGTTACTGCACGAATAAATCCTTTTTCAAAGTCTGAGTGGATAATCCCAGCTGCTTGAGGAGCCTTCATACCACGTTTGAAGGTCCAAGCGCGAACTTCTTTTTCACCAGCTGTGAAGTAAGTTCCTAGTCCAAGTAAGTGGTAAGCTGCACGAGTCAACTTGTCAACGCCTGATTCTGTCAAACCAAGTGCTTCAAGAAACTCTTGCTTATCTTCTTCGTCTAACTCAGAAATTTCTTCCTCAGCACGCGCAGAAATAACGACTACTTCAGCATTTTCTGTCGCTGCAAATTCACGAATTTGTTTAACATAGTCGATAGAGTCAGGATCTGAAACCACATCCTCGTCCACATTCGCTACATAAAGAACTGGTTTAGTCGTCAACAGGAAGAGACCTTTGACAACTTTTTGTTCTTCATCTGTAAACTCGATTGTACGAGCTGATTTTCCATCTTCAAGGACTGGTTTAATCTTTTGAAGAACATTAAACTCTGCTACTGATTCTTTATCTTTTTGCGTACGTGCCATCTTTTCTACACGCGCATAGCGTTTATTGACTGACTCTAAGTCAGCAAGAATCAATTCCAGATTAATTGTATCAATATCTGCAAGTGGATCTACAAAGGCGTCTTCACGTCCTTGCTCACGCATAACATTTTCATCATCAAAAGCACGAACTACGTGAACAATCGCATCTACTTCACGGATGTTGGCCAAGAATTTATTCCCTAGCCCTTCTCCTTTTGAAGCTCCTTTTACAATCCCTGCGATATCTGTAAATTCAAAAGTTGTTGGAACTGTCTTTTTAGGAGTAATCATTTCAGTTAGTTTTTGGAGGCGTTCATCTGGAACTTCTACCATTCCAACGTTTGGATCAATCGTCGCAAATGGGTAGTTTGCTGCCTCTGCTCCTGCTTTTGTAATTGCATTAAATAGTGTTGATTTACCAACGTTTGGCAAACCAACGATACCTGCTGTTAAAGCCATATTTTCTCATTCTCCGTTTTCATTTCAATCCCTAATATTATAACACAAAAAGGGAAAACTTGCTAACCCTCTAACTAAGGGTTCTCATACTCTTCGAAAATCTCTTCAAACCACGTCAACGTCGCCTTACCGTATAGATATTACTGACTTCGTCAGTTCTATCTGCAACCTCAAAACAGTGTTTTGAGCAACCTGCGGCTAGTTTCCTAGTTTGCTCTTTGATTTTCATTGAGTATCAGTCAATAATTTTATTCATCTTTCGATCAAAATCATAGCGTCCCATCATGACAATATGGTCACAATTACTGCATTTGATTTTGATATCTGCCCCTACACGCGTAATTTCCCAACGATTGGCCTTTTTACCTGTTGACTTGATGGTGCAAGCATGTGGTTTTTTCATTTCAACAAAATTTCCAACTTGATACATACTACTCTCCTTTTCTTTTTCGATTATATCATAAAAGAGGCGAGCCAGGCTCAACCTCTTTCACTTAATTTGTACGAACTGGTGTAATGAGCTGCATGAAGTCTTCGTCAGTATCTGCTGGCACAAGAGTAAATGGACGAACAGCTGAGATAAAGCTAATGGTCACCTTTTCGCTATTTAAAGCCTTGAGTGAATCAATCAAGTAAGTTGGGTTGAAACTAATAGTCAAATCTTCACCAGTCACTTGATCAGTATCGATTTCTTCGTTTACTTTACCAACTTCTGGAGAGTGAACATGGGCGCTAACAACCCCATCTTTAATTTCAAGTTTCACAGTACCATTTTGAGTAGCACTTGATAAAAGACGAGCACGTTCCATTGACTGGCGTAAGTTTACAACATCAAAAGTAATAGTAGTATTAAAGTCCGTTGGAATCAAACGATCTGTATCAGGATAGTTACCTTCTAACAAACGAGTATAGAAGCTAATATTTTCGCTTCTAAAGAGGATTTGGTTATTGGCAAAGAAAATCTCTATAGTTTCAATATCATCTGTAAATACTGCTGAAAATTCGCGTAGAGAACGGCTAGGAATGACAACATCAAAATCATCACTATTTTTCTCAAGCGTTAATTTTTTCTGGCTTAGACGATGAGAGTCTGTTGCCACTGTTTTTAGCTCCTTGTGTTGACTTAATACAAAATGAACACCTGTTAAAATTGGACGACTCTCTTGTGTACTTGCAGCAAAGGCTGTTTCATTGATAATTTTCTTGAGTAATTTTGTTTCAAGAACCAAAGGAGTGCTTGCTGAAATTTCTTGGATTCGTGGATATTGTTCGCTATCTTTTCCTTTTAGGGTAATTTCTGATTTGCCGCTGGTTAAAACAATTTGATTTTGTTCAATTTCTTTAAAATCAAGAGTCACATCAGGTAGACTAGATACCACATTGATAAAGAAAGAAGCTTCAAGAAGGATCGAACCTAAAGAAGTAATTAATAAACCAGCATCTTCATTTTTTTGAGAAATAAAATTTTCAATTGAAATTTGACCATTTGAACCAATTAAAGTAACACCTTCATTGGTCACGTCAATTTTTACGGTTGATAAAATAGGAATAGCATTTTTAGAACTAATAGCTCTCTTAGTAGTATTTAATGCTTGTAGAAATAAATTTTTATTAATTGAAAAATGAATCATGGATTCTCCTTTATTTATTTTTAGTATTAGAAGTATAATAGTAATAATAGAGTCTGTGAAATCTGTGGAAAACAGACTTTAAACAAGTCATATCAAGTTTTTTAGCTTGTTTAAAAAATGTGGATAAAAAAGATAAAAAAGCAAAAGTTATCCACAAGTTATTTGATTTTCTTTTTGATTGATTCAATTTCTAAACGTAAATTATCGTCTTCATCAATCAAAGATTTAATTTTAGCATGGGCATGAATGACTGTTGTGTGATCTTTTCCACCAAATTCCTTCCCAATTTTTGGAAGACTATTATCTGTTAGTTCTCTAGATAAATACATAGCTACTTGACGGGCTAAAACAATATTTTGAAGGCGTCTACTTCCCTTCATTTCTTTGACACTGACACCATAAAAGTTACCAACTTCATTTTGGATTTTATCAATTGGGATGACGAGCATTTGGCTAACATCTTGTTTGCGAGCTCTAATGGCTTCTGCAGCGATATCGATAGTGATATCCTTAATCTTCTTCACTCTTGCAATTAAAGTGATGTCGTTGATTGCTCCTTCAAGTTCTCGAACGTTTGAATCAAATTGGCCAGCTAGGTATTCTAGGGTATCACTTTGGAAATTGTAGTCTAAATGCTCTGTTTTACTTTGTAAAATGGCAATACGTGTTTCAAAGTCAGGTGGTGTGATGTTTTGCGTCAAGCCCCAGCTAAAGCGCGTGACAAGCCGTTCTTCAAGGCCTTCTAAGTGTTTAGGACTACGATCACTAGTCAGAACAATTTGTTTTTGATTGCTATGGAGAACATTGAAAGTATTGAAAAATTCTTCTTGAGTTGCAACTTTTTTTCCACTCAGCGATTGGATATCATCAATTAAGAGGAGATCAAGACTACGGTAAGTTTTTTTGAACTTTTCCATTTCACCAAGTCTCAGGTGTTCAAGAAAGTCGTTGATAAAGCTTTCAGCAGGGATGTACTTCACACGCGCATCAGGAATATTTTTCAAAATCTCATTCCCAATTGCATTTAGTAAGTGAGTCTTACCAAGGCCAGGTCCTCCATAGATAAAAAGAGGATTATAGGTCAAGGCTAAATCTTCAGAAACAGCCAAAGCGGCTGATACTGCCCAAACATTCCCATCCCCTTGAATAAAATTATCAAAGGTATATTTTTCTTTTAATCCAGTATCTGAATAAGGAATAGAGGCTAATTTTGAACTATAGTCATAAAGAGTTGAATTTGTAGTTTCTTCAACTTGTGATATAGTCGTATCTTGAGGTTTTGTGAAAATATAGTGGGGAGTTATCTCAGCATCATAAATTTCAAATCCAGCAACTACAATAATATCTTTTAGTTGTTTTTCCCAGACCATTTCCATTTCAGATCGTGGTAAAAATATAGTGGCAACATTTTCCTCTACCTTGATGAGTTCAGCTTGAATAGCATAGAAATCATACATGGATCGAGTCAGTCTTTCTTGAGCAAATTCTAATATACGATTCCAAAATTGTTTTTCTTTCAA